>JAZQNT010000549.1:0-3359 GCA_045627505.1 Nocardioides sp. | reverse complement strand
AGCTTCTCCTGGTCGGCCTTCGTCTTCGGCTCGATCGCGACCTCGATGACGGGCTCGGGGAAGGTCATCGACTCGAGCACGACCGGGGCGGCCGGGTCGGCGAGGGTGTCACCGGTGGTGGTGTCCTTCAGGCCGATGACGGCGTAGATATTGCCCGCGGTGACCGAGTCGACCGGGTTCTCCTTGTTGGCGTGCATCTGGAAGATCTTGCCGATGCGCTCCTTCTTGCCCTTGGTGGAGTTGACCACCTGAGCGCCCGAGTCCAGGTGACCGGAGTACACGCGGATGTAGGTCAGGCGACCGAAGAAGGGGTGCACCGCGACCTTGAACGCCAGCGCGGCGAACGGGTCGTTGGCGTCGGGGTGACGCTCGATGATCTTCTCTTCGTCCTTGGGGTCGTGGGCCTCGATGGCCGGCACGTCCAGGGGCGAGGGGAGGTAGTCCACGACGGCGTCGAGCATGGGCTGCACGCCGCGGTTCTTGAACGCGGAGCCGCAGAGCACGGGGTACAGGTCACCGTTGACGGTGAGCTTGCGGATGGCGCCCTTGATCTCGGCGAGCGTGAGCTCCTCACCGGCGAAGTACTTCTCGAGCAGCGCCTCGTCGGTCTCGGCGACCGTCTCGAGCAGCTTCTCGCGGTACTCGGCAGCGCGGTCGGCGAGGTCGGCGGGAATCTCCTGCACCTCGTACTTGGCGCCCATGGTGACGTCACCCTTGGAGTCACCAGGCCACACCAGCGCGCGCATCTCGACGAGGTCGATGACGCCGACGAAGTCGTTCTCGGCGCCGATGGGCAGCTGCAGCACGAGCGGCTTGGCGCCCAGGCGCTTGATGATGGTGTCGACCGTGAAGTAGAAGTCGGCGCCCAGCTTGTCCATCTTGTTGACGAAGCAGATGCGGGGGACGTCGTACTTGTCGGCCTGACGCCAGACGGTCTCGGACTGGGGCTCGACGCCCTCCTTGCCGTCGAAGACGGCGGCGGCACCGTCGAGCACGCGCAGCGAACGCTCGACCTCGACCGTGAAGTCGACGTGGCCGGGGGTGTCGATGATGTTGATCTGGTTCTTGTTCCAGAAGCAGGTCACGGCGGCAGACGTGATCGTGATGCCGCGCTCCTTCTCCTGCTCCATCCAGTCGGTCGTCGAAGCGCCGTCGTGCGTCTCACCGAGCCTGTGGTTGACGCCCGTGTAGAACAGGATGCGCTCGGTCGTCGTCGTCTTGCCGGCATCGATGTGCGCCATGATGCCGATGTTGCGGACCTTGTTGAGGTCGGTGAGCACGTCTTGTGCCACGGGGTGTCCTTACGTTTCGTTGCGGATGTCGCGGGGGCCGGCACCGCCGTCGAGGCCGGGGGTCGGATCTGCATCCGACCCCCGGACCGTCGACAGGGGTTTACCAGCGGTAGTGGGCGAAGGCGCGGTTCGACTCGGCCATCTTGTGGGTGTCCTCGCGGCGCTTGACCGCGGCACCCAGGCCGTTCGAGGCATCCAGGATCTCGTTCTGGAGGCGCTCGGTCATCGTCTTCTCACGACGACCCTTCGCGTAGCTGACCAGCCAGCGCAGGGCCAGCGTGTTGGCGCGGTGAGGCTTGACCTCGACCGGCACCTGGTAGGTCGAGCCACCGACACGGCGGCTCTTGACCTCGAGCGTGGGGCGCACGTTGTCGAGCGCCTTCTTGAGCGTGGCCACGGCGTCCTGGCCGTTCTTGGCCTCGACGCCGCGCAGCGCGGTGTAGACGATCGACTCGGCGAGCGACTTCTTGCCGTCGACGAGGATCTTGTTCACCAGCTGGCTGACGATCGGTGCGCCGTAAACCGGGTCGTTGACGACGGGGCGCTTCGGGGCGGGTCCCTTACGAGGCATCTAACTCAACCCTTCTTCGCACCGTAGCGGCTGCGAGCCTGCTTACGGTTCTTGACGGCCTGGGTGTCCAGGGCGCCGCGGACGATCTTGTAGCGCACACCCGGCAGGTCCTTCACACGACCGCCGCGCACGAGCACGAGCGAGTGCTCCTGCAGGTTGTGGCCCCCGCCGGGGATGTAGGCGGTGACCTCGGTGCCGTTGCGGAGCTTGACACGGGCGACCTTGCGCATGGCCGAGTTCGGCTTCTTGGGCGTGGTCGTGTAGACGCGGGTGCAGACCCCGGCCTGCTGCGGGTTCGCCTTCAGCGCGGGAGCCTTGGTCTTGACGACCTTCGGCGAGCGCCCCTTGCGAACCAACTGCTGAATGGTTGGCACGTTCTCTCCTTGTTGTGCTGCACGGTGACAGCGTCGTGGTTTCACCACAGATCCACCGGCGCGGCGCGAAGCGGCCGAACGTTTCGAGGGTGGATATGCCGTGGGGGTGGCCTGTTCGCAGGCCGGTCCCTCAGGTGCGGCGCGTCCCGACCCCGTTCCGTGCCATGGCACGACGCAGGGCGCGCAATGCGCACACCCGATCCATGATACGTCGCGCCCGGGTGCCGGTCAAACGAGGCTCTCTCAGGCGTCGGCGCGCACGAGGCGGAACACAGCGTCGCCCAGCAGGAACCTCTCCCCCGGCGCCAATTCCGCACCCGGGTCCGCCTCCACCTCCGTGCCCATGAGGGTCGGCAGGAGCACGCCGTTGGTGGACCCGGGGTCGGTGACCCGCCAGCGGTCGCCCGCGAGCTCGAGCCGCGCGTGGGTCTTGGAGACGGTGCGGGTGTCGTCGGGGACGGCCACGAGCTGCGCGCCGCGGTATGCGGGGTCGCCCGCAGGCTGGCGGCCGAGGATGACGACGTCGGCGGTCAGGTCGATGCCCGGTCCGGATGCCGGCTGCAGCGTCCACCGGGCGCGGCGGCGGCGCGTGAGCACCGTCTCCTCGGCGAAGTCCTCATGGGAGGATGCGGGATCGGTCTGCGCCGCGGCCACCAGGGCGGAGCGCGGTGCTCCCGCCACGGGTGCGCCGGCGACCGCGGAGACCTCGTCTGCAGTGGCGAGGGGGGACTGGGGGCCGGGAGCGGCGGGCGTGCGCGGTGTGCCCACCGGCGCGCGGGTGACGGCGGGGAAAGAGGGGTCGATGTCGACGGGTGAGGTGCGCAGCGACGTCACCGGCGCCGTGGGCACGCGCGTCAGAACAAGTCGATTATCTAAGGAGCGTAACTGTTTTATCAGATTGGCTGTATTGTTGGTACTATCGACTGAACCTTCTCGGTAGGCATTAAATTCTGTATAGGTTTGTTCATCTAGATCCTTGCGGTCAACAACAAATATGACACGACGAATTTCAGGGTTTTTAATCAGCAATTGACTTGCTTTAAAGGAAGTTAAGGTTTTACCAGAACCTGTGGTATGCCAGATATAAGTCGGATCGTAGCCATGTCGTTCTGTGAGCCAAGG
>JAZQNT010000548.1:0-1859 GCA_045627505.1 Nocardioides sp. | reverse complement strand
GTCGTAGATGCCTGCGCAGCCGTTGCCGAAGATGCAGGTCCAGGCGGACGTCAACCAGGTCAGGTCACAGCGGAAGGTCTGCTCAAGGTCTGCCAAGTCGGAGGCCAAGCGGTCTTAGGAAGACAATAGAGAGGGACAACTCCCTGGCTCACAGAACGACATGGCTACGATCCGACTTGGTGTCGTAGATGCCTGCGCAGCCGTTGCCGAAGATGCAGGTCCAGGCGGACGTCAACCAGGTCAGGTCACAGCGGAAGGTCTGCTCAAGGTCTGCCGGGTCGCGGAACTCGACCCAGGTACGAGGAAAGACCGGATCGACTTCAGGCACAGTTTCATCCTAGTTCGGTGGCGGCTGCTCGGCGTCACGCGCGGCGGTGCTGGTGCGGTCGGGGTCTGGCCGTGGCGTGGTCCGATCCGCGAGAGGTTCGTCCTGATCTCGGTGCTGGAGGTGGCCGATTCGTGTGACGCTGGTGTCGGTGGCCCTGCGGAGTACGTTGGGGGACGCGTCGAGTTGAGTGGGTGGCCAGTGTCTGTGAGCGTGGGTTTGTCGACGATCTCGGTGTACCCGGAGTCCACGGCCGCAGGGTTCGCATACGCGGCCGAGCTCGGGTACGACGCGGTCGAGGTGATGGTCGGGATGGACCGGCTGGCCCAGCAGACCTCGGCGCTGAAGCAGCTGTCGGAGCACCACTCGATGCCGGTGAGCGCGGTGCACGCGCCGTGTCTGCTGTGGACCCAACGGGTCTGGGGGACCGAGCCGTGGGGGAAGTTGGAGCGCTCGGCCGTCCTGGCGAAGGCGCTCGGTGCGAAGTCGGTGGTCGTGCATCCGCCGTTCCGGTGGCAGAAGGAGTACGCCGCCGGGTTCGAGGACGGCATTGCCCGGTTGGAGGAGGAGACCGGGATCGCGTTCTGCGTGGAGAACATGTACCCGTGGCGGGCGACGGCGCGCGGCCGCGACCTGCGGGGCATGGAGATGTACCTGCCGCACTGGGATCCCTCGCGCGGCCAGTACGCGAACATGACGCTCGACGTCTCGCACGCGGCGATCGCGGGCGACGACGTGATCGAGATGGCCGAACGGATGGGGTCGCGGCTGCGTCACGTGCACCTGACCGACGGGACGGGGAGCGCGAAGGACGAGCACATGGTTCCGGGGCGTGGCGAGATGCAGGTCGCTGAGTTCCTGCGCCACCTGGGCAACGTGGGCTTCGACGGCAACGTGGTCGTGGAGATCACTACGCGGCGGTGCAACTCGCGCGAGGAGCGGATAGCCGACCTGCTGGAGTCGCTGGAGTTCGCCCGCGAGCACCTTGACCTGCCGTTCCGCGAGCCGAACCTGCCGGAGCAGAGTCGCGCGACCTGACCCCCGCGGCCCTGCTCGGTCGTCGGCCGGGCGGCTGGACGTCAGCAGCGGTGGGGGACGTCAGCGGTCGGTAGTCGCAGGCGTGGCCAGCCGCACTGTTCCGGTGGTGTCGCGTCGGTAGTGGTGGCCGTGCGGGGAGGTCCACTCGAACACGCCGTTGCTGGGCGAGGTCAGATGCCAGCCGGTGTGGGTCTTGAGGCGGTGGTGGGAGCGGCACAGGCTGGCGAGGTTCGTGGTGCGGGTCTGTGGTGGTGCTTCCGGTTCGCTGCCCGGTGCTCCCGCTGCCCCGTAGGGCACCACGTGGTCCAGGTCGCAGGACCGGGCCGGACGCGAGCACCACGGGAGACGCAGGTGGTGTCCCGCAGCTGGACCTGGCGGCGCAGGAGCGGCGGGGGGACGTAGCCGGTGCTGCTGATCTCGGCGTTGAGGTCGAGCACTGGCAGCACCCGGACCTCGGTGAGCGAGTCACCGAGCCAGGCGAGCACGTCGTCACGGC
>JAZQNT010000547.1:0-16017 GCA_045627505.1 Nocardioides sp. | reverse complement strand
GCGATGGTGGGCAGCAGGGTGGGCAGCAGGGTGGGCAGCAGGGTGGGCAGCAGGGTGGGAACAGGGACGCGGGCGGTCGCGGTGTCGCTGGTCGCGCTCGCGGCGCTCGCCGCGTGCGCGGCGGAGGAGTCCCCGCCGGGGGCCGCGCCGGGCCAGTCGACGTCGCCCACCGCAGGGTCAAGTACGGCCTCCCCTGCGTCGCCGACCGCCAGCAGCCCGTCCGGCGCCCCCGCGTCGTTCCTGCCCGAGAGCATGGTGGAGCCGCCCTCCGGGGTCGTGGTCGCTCGGCGGCTGAAGGTCACCGCCCGGGTGGAGAAGCGCGACCTGCCCACGGGCCTGACTTCCTCCCGGATCAGGGGGATGCGGTACGCCTGGAACGAGCGCGGGGAGCAGTTGGCCGAGATGCGCGCAGGGAAGGACGACAAGGTCTGCGTGGCCCGTCCGGGCAAGACCTGGCTGGGCGTGTTCCGCACCGACATGGGACGCCTGCTGGTGGGGATGGGGCCGCTGGACCCGGACGGCAAGCCGCGCTGCACCGTGGACGGGGCGTCGCTGCTGGTCGACTCCTCCACGCGCGAGGTGCTCGGTCGCGGGCGGGTCGCCCTGCTGCTCTGAACCTGCTGCCCTGAACCCGCTGGCCCGGGCAGCGGGATCGAAGCGGCGGGTCAGGCCTGGCCGGACTTGAGCGCCGCCCACGTCGTGGTGCCAGCGACGCCGGTCTGGCTCAGCTTCAGCCGCTTCTGGTAGGCCTTCACCTGCGTGGTGGTCGTCTTGTCGAAGAGGCCGGTCGAGACCTCCTTGCGGACGCCCGCGGCGGCCAGGCTCTGCTGGAGCTTGTGCACGGCGGCGCCGGACGAGCCGACCTTGAGCACCGGGGCGGTACGCGCGCTCAACAGTCGGATCCAGGTGGTGCGGGTGACCACGGCCTGGTTGCTCAGCCCCTGCGAGACGCGGAACTTCTTGACCGCACGCTTGGTGCCGGAGCCGTACTTGCCGCTGACCTTGAAGCCCTTGTAGCCGCGCTCCTTGAGCAGGCACTGCACGGCCTTGACCCGCTTCTTCGTCTGGGTCTTCTTCTTCGAGGAGATGTTGAGGTAGCGCGGGAGGTTGGTGACCTCCTTGACGCCGCAGCGCTTGTTGGTGGAGGCGCGTGAGCCCTTGCCGAGGTCGAGCCAGTTGCTGTCGATGTTGATCGCCACGCCGCCGTACTTCCTGACGTGGTCGCCCTTGTACTGCTTCATCCGGCGTCCGGGCAGCCAGCCGTCGGGGCGCAGGTAAGGCTCGGCCTTGGTGTTGGCCTTGCCGTCCCAGCGGGCGATCCAGATGTACTCCGGCAGCCGGAACTGGCCGGGACGCTCCACCCGGGCGTCGTCGAGCATCTTCAGGCTGCTGCTCGCGCCGCCGTACATGCCGCTGACGTAGCCCAGGGCCTCCACCCGCTTGACCCACTCGGACACGAAGGCCATCGCCGACTCCCGGCAGTCGGTGTCGTTGACGTCGAAGTGCTCCAGGTCGTACCAGATCGTGGAGCCCTTGGTGATGCCGAGCGCCGCGGTGTCCCTGACGCTCTTCGCGGCCTCGATCCGGCCCAGCGCCCGGGCGGTGTCGTAGCGGCCGTTGCTGCCCGGCGTCGGGTCGATCACCACGTCCCCCTCGTACCGCGGGAAGGAGGGGTGGCACGACGCCTGCGGACCCAGGGCGATCGGCAGCAGCTTCCAGCCCTTGGCCAGCTGGGTGCTGACCCAGGTGGGCGTCAGGTTGGGCTGGTAGCGGCAGGCGCGGGAGTCACCGGAGACGTAGATGCCCACGGCCAGGTAGGGCGAGTTCTCCAGCCAGGTGTCCATTGCGGCCTGGGTCGGGGTCAGGCACTGGTCGAAGCCGTAGCCGGTGAAGTTGCCCGGTGTCACCTTGTTCTGGGTCACCTTGTTCGCCGCCTGGGCCGGAGCGACGCCCGTGAGTGCGAGCGTCGAGCCGCCCAGGGCCAGGGCAGCCGTGACGGCCACGGCGCGCAGGGCGCCTCGTCTGGGGAGCGGGCGGAGGAGGTGACGCAACATGGAGACTCCAGGACGCAGGGAACGGGGAACGCGCGAACGCGGGGTGCGGGCCGGCGGATGACGGGGGTGCGGATGCACCCGGCGCGCCCGGGGTGAGAGCGTGGCCGCGCACAAGCATCCCCCGCCGTGGTGCCGCAGACACCTCGACGACACGCCCAATCCCAGGAGAGCCAGTGTTCCAGCACATCGGTGCCATCACCCTCGACCCCGAGACCCCCGCCGAGCACGTGGAGGCGGTCGCGCAGGCGTTCCGCGACCTCGCCGGCGTCGTCCCCGGGCTGGAGCGGGCCCGGGCGGTGGTCGACCCCGGGCTGCGCGAGGGCAACTGCTCGGTGCTGTTCGTCCTGGACTTCGACTCCGGGGCGTCCTGGCGTGCCTACCCGCCGCACCCCGCGCACACGGCAATCGTCGACGACCTGCTGGCCGGACGCATGGTGGGCAAGACGTTCATGCAGGTGCCCGGCGGCGACCTCCTCTGACGTCCGACGGCACCGCAGCGCGTGAGCCCGGTCACCCGGGATGCGGCGACGGGCGGGACGGGCGCGGCTCGGTGCGGTCCGGAGGTGAGCGCTCGGAGGGTCACAGGTAGATTTCGTCCTGTGGCCGAGACCTCCCGCACCCCCAGTCAGCTCGACACCGTGGCCGTCGCCACCCAGGACCCGAACCGGGAGCAGCCGTGGGCTGACCTCGGTCTGAAGGCGGACGAGTACGACCGCATCAAGGAGATCCTGGGACGTCGTCCCACCAGCGCCGAGCTCGCCATGTACTCCGTCATGTGGTCCGAGCACTGCTCGTACAAGTCGACGAAGGTCCACCTGAAGCAGTTCGGTGAGATCCCGCAGGAGACCCCGGCCGGCAAGATGCTGGCCGGCATCGGCGAGAACGCCGGTGTGATCGACATCGGTCAGGGCTACGCGGTCACCTTCAAGGTGGAGTCGCACAACCACCCGTCGTTCGTCGAGCCCTACCAGGGCGCCGCGACCGGCGTCGGCGGCATCGTCCGCGACATCCTCGCGATGGGTGCCCGCCCGGTCGCCGTGGTCGACCCGCTGCGCTTCGGCCCGCTGGACGCCGAGGACACTGCCCGCGTGCTGCCCGGCATCGTGGCCGGCGTCGGCGGCTACGGCAACTGCCTGGGCCTGCCCAACATCGGCGGCGAGGCGATCTTCGACGCCACCTACGCCGGCAACCCGCTGGTCAACGCCGGCGCGATCGGCGTGCTGCGGCACGAGGACCTGCACCTGGCCAACGCCTCGGGCAAGGGCAACCAGGTCGTCCTCTACGGTGCCCGCACCGGTGGCGACGGCATCGGTGGAGTCTCCGTGCTCGCCTCCGAGACCTTCGACGAGGGCGGTCCGGCCAAGCGTCCAAGCGTCCAGGTCGGCGACCCGTTCATGGAGAAGCTGCTCATCGAGTGCACCCTCGAGCTCTTCAAGGCCAACCTGGTGGCCGGCATCCAGGACCTCGGCGGTGCGGGCCTGTCCTGCGCCACCTCCGAGCTCGCCTCCGCCGGTGACGGCGGCATGCACGTCGAGCTCGACCGCGTCCCGCTGCGCGACTCTTCGCTCTCCCCCGAGGAGATCCTGATGAGCGAGTCACAGGAGCGGATGATGGCGGTCGTCACCCCCGAGAACGTGGACGCCTTCATGGCGATCTGCGCCAAGTGGGACGTCGAGGCCGTGGTGGTCGGTGAGGTCACCGACACCGGTCGCCTCGAGATCGACTGGCACGGCCAGCGCGTCGTGGACGTGCCCCCGGCCTCCGTCGCCCACGACGGCCCGGTCTACCACCGTCCCTACGCCCGTCCGGAGTGGCAGGACGCCCTGCAGGCCGACGGCGCCGAGAAGCTCGCCCGCCCCACCACCGGCGACGAGCTCAAGGAGACCCTGGTCCGCCTGGTCGCCTCGCCGAACCTGTGCGACAAGTCCTGGATCACCGACCAGTACGACCGCTACGTGCGCGGCAACACCGTGCTCTCGCAGCCCGAGGACTCCGGGATGATCCGGGTCGACGACTCCACCAACCTCGGTGTGGCCATGTCCACCGACGCCAACGGTCGCTACGCCAAGCTCGACCCGTACACCGGCGCGCAGCTCTCGCTGGCCGAGTCCTACCGCAACGTCGCCACCGGTGGCGCCACCCCGCTGGCCATCTCCGACTGCCTCAACTTCGGTTCGCCCGAGGACACCGGCGTGATGTGGCAGTTCGCCGAGGCCTGCCGTGGCCTCAAGGACGCCTGCCTGGAGCTGGGCATCCCGGTCACCGGTGGCAACGTCTCGCTGTACAACCAGACCGGTGAGACCGCGATCCTCCCGACCCCGGTGGTCGCCGTGCTCGGTGTGATCGAGGACGTCACCAAGCGCACCTCGACCGCGTTCGCGGCCGAGGGCGAGACCGTCCTGCTGCTCGGCGAGACCGCGGAGGAGCTCTCCGGCTCCGAGTGGGCCAACGTCGTGCACGGCCACCTCGGTGGTCTGCCGCCGCAGGTGAAGCTGGCCGAGGAGAAGAAGCTCGCCGACGTCCTGACCACCGCCTCCCGCGACGGACTCCTCACCTCGGCGCACGACCTCTCCGACGGTGGTCTGGCGATCGCCCTGGCCGAGGCCTCGTTCCGCAACGGCATCGGCGCGCGCGTCGACCTCGCCGGCGTGCACGAGGACCCGTTCGTGGCGCTCTTCGCCGAGTCGACCGCCCGCGTGCTGGTCACCGTGACCGCCGAGCAGGCCGAGGCGTTCGCGGCCCTGGCCGCCGAGCACGGCGTGAAGGTCACCGAGCTGGGCACCACCGGTGGCACCGACCTGGCCGTCGCCGGCCAGTTCACCGTCCCGGTCGCCGAGGTCAAGGCTGCCTGGCAGGCCACCCTGCCGGCCGCGATGGCCTGATCCCCGCACGACGCCGCAGAGGCCCCGTCCCGACTTCGGTCGAGGCGGGGCCTCTTGCCGTCCCGGTGCTGCTCAGGTTGGGGTCCTTGACACCAAGGCGAAGTCGGTGGACTTCCGGTGGATGAACCAGTGGGTCCACGACGGCTGGTGGGTTGTGAAGACATCGCTTCAGCAGTGACGGTGGCACGCATGGCGGTGGCTGAGGGTCAGCGTCGTGCTGACGTGATCATGGCCCCCGGCTGGTCCGGCTGACTGGGGGGAGTTCGGGTGAATGCCACCCGTCAGGAGGCTGCACGTTGAGACGGTGACCCATCGCGTGCATGGGAATTGGTGGGGGGCAGGACCTTGGGTCCTGGCCCCACTGCTGTGGTCTGGCACGACGTGCCACCCGCGTGTCACATGCACGTGTTCCGAAGTGACCGTCCCGTGTTTCCATGTCCACCAGATCACGGGGAACGTTGACGGGGGTCAACGGACGTTCCTAGAGTGGGGCCATGGGGGATCTTCCCCGTGGCGGCCGAATGGCCTGAACGCTCGGATCGTCTCTTGGAGGAACCATGGCTGCCTCGCAACCCAAGAAGAAGACGCCCATGCCCTACGGCGCGCATAGAACGAAGGTCGCGCATAGAACGTACTCCGGGGCGGGGATGAAGAAGTTCCGCGTCAAGGTCAGCGACAAGAAGGTCGTCGACATCATCGATGATGCCGACCGCCGTGCGCCTGCCGTGGTGGGGTTCGTGACCGTTGCTCCGCGTGCCGCTTCGCCTCCCATGCCCGCCTCGGTCCCCGGCGGGACCGGTGAGACCAGCGGGACCGGTGAGACCAGCGGGGCCGATGTCGAGATCAGCATGACTCCCGAGGAGTACATGAATCGACTGCAAGGCCACCTGTTCGGCAACACCGGCAACCGCACACAGGTGACGCACATGCGTCACCCGGACGTGCTGGGTCCACTCCTGCACGACGCAGCAGTGGAACAGGCCCCGTTCGCGGAGTACGCACCCGAGAACGCGAGGTCGGTCGTCGAGGTCACAGGCCCGCACTGGAGCAGCGAGCAGACCCGCACCATGATGGGGTTGGGTTCGCGACAGGCGCTGAGTGGTCGCCGTGCTCGCCACACCATCCTCGCGCTGCCTGCCAGCGACGGTGGACACATCTACCCCGTGTGGCAGTTTGTGCGTTCCAAGGACGAAACGAAGGCAGTGGTGCATCCCCGGCTGCTGAAGGTGCTCCCTCTGCTGGGTGCTTGGAGCCCTTGGCAGACCGCACTGTTCCTGTGCGCTCCCCTTGACGTGCTCGACGGGGTGAGCCCGCGTGACTTCATCGCGAACAACAAGGACATCGACGTGCTGTTGACCTACCTCGGGGGTAGCGCCACTGACGACGAAGAACCAATGGAGGAATCTGCGTGAGCGGCCCCAAGGGGGCTACGCCGCCTGCTGAATCGCCACGGCCTGCGTCACAGCAGGGGCCCCCTCCTGCGGACCTGACAGGGTTCCCCGTGTTGGACCCCTCAACCGTTCGAGGCGCGCTCTGGCGACAACACGAGTACCTGCCCGATGAGACCGACCTCGGCGCCTTCTGGTTCTCCTCGACCCCATCCAAGGGTGTGCCCCGCGGAAGGTTCAACCTCGCTGCACCCAACGGGACGATCTACTTCGCGGAGTCGCGGGACGTGGCGCTGTGGGAACACATCGGCGTGTACGTCAAGGGTCAGGTCACTGTGCCGGAGTCGGACGTGAGTGATCGGATCATGAGCGAGGTTTATGTTCCCGGTGCTGAGGACGAGTTGGCTGACCTGACTCATGCTCACGCTGGCACGAAGTACCGAGTGACACGTGAACTGTCCGGTGGAGCGCTGCCGTATGAGTTGACGACCCAGTGGGCTGAGGCATTGCACAAGGCCGGGTTGCGCGGCATCCGCTACGCGGCTCGGTTCTCCACTGGCGCCGACTGCGCGTGGGCGGTGTTCGGCGGTGCAAAAAAGGGTGGCGTCGGCAAGGACTGGGCCGTGATGTCCACGGCTCCTCTGGAAGCGGTGTGCATGCTCTCGGGCGTGAGGGTGGAGCATGTGGGGTCATCATCGTCTCCTTCTGCCCCCACCTCATTGATGGAGCTGCCCGCACACCCCTCTGACTCCTAGTGCGCTCAGTTGTGGGTTCTC
This sequence comes from Nocardioides sp., assembly GCA_045627505.1. Lineage (GTDB taxonomy): Bacteria > Actinomycetota > Actinomycetes > Propionibacteriales > Nocardioidaceae > Nocardioides. The sequence goes on along the minus strand of JAZQNT010000547.1, from coordinate 8,917 downwards.
GGTGGCTCACAGTGAGGGACGGATAGCCTTCCGGACCTGAGCAGTCCTTCACCGTCCCGAGCAGGAGCACCCTTGAGCATCTCCGTCGTCGTCCCGTCCGTGGAGCTCGCCCAGGCCGTCGGCGAGGTGCCGGGCGCCAGCGTGGAGGTCTGGGACGGCACCGGGGACGCGCCGCGGGGCGTGGACCTGTGGGTGCCGGACTACCTGACGTCGGCCGTCGCGGTCGCGCGGGTGGACGACATGGAGGGCCTGCGGGTGGTCCAGCTGCAGATGGCCGGGTACGACGGCATCGCGGCGAAGATGCCGCCCGGCGTGACCCTGTGCAACGCGGCCGGGGTCCACGACGACGCCACCGCGGAGCACGCCGTCGGGATGGTGCTCGCGGTGCTGCGCGGCACCGTCGAGGCGGTGCGCAACCAGGACCGCGGCCACTGGGTGCGGATGCCCGGACGCCAGTCGCTGGCCGACGCCCGGGTGTTGATCCTGGGCTACGGCTCGATCGGGCGCGCGGTGGCCGAGCGGCTCGTCCCGATGAAGGCCCGGATCACCGCGGTGGCCTCCCGCCCGCGCACCGACGACCTCGTCGGCCGGGTGCACGGCTTCGGCGACCTCGGCGCCCTGCTGCCGCACCAGGACGTGGTGATCCTGCTGGTGCCGCACACCGAGCGCACCGAGAAGATGGTGGACGCGGCCCTGCTGGCGAAGCTGCCGGACGGTGCCCTCGTGGTGAACGTGGCGCGCGGACCGGTGGTCGACACCGACGCGGTGCTGGCCGAGGCCGGACGGCTGCGCTTCGCCCTGGACGTCACCGACCCCGAGCCGCTGCCCGACGACCACCCGCTCTTCTCCGCCCCCGGCGTGCTGATCACTCCGCACGTGGCCGGCGGCACCACCGCGATGCTGCCCCGGATGGCGGCGGTGATCCGCGCCCAGGCCGAGCGGCTGGTGGCCGGGGAGCAACTGGCGCACGTGGTGCACCGGGGCTGAGGCTGCGGTCCGGACGCGGGCGCGAACCGGGCGCGAACCGGCCGCGGTGCGCGTCGAGGTGGAGCATGCTGGAGCCGTGCCCACCCCCGACGACTTCCGTGCCCTGGCTCGCTCCTCGCCGTGGCGGTGCCGGAGCGCGCACTTCACCCGCCGCGCGCGCTGCGGCGGCCAGGACGAGATGGTCGAGGCCTGGCTCGAGCGCCCCGGCCGGCTCCGGGTCCGCGACCGGCACGGAACCCGGGAGTGGCGCGACGGCATGCAGGCCGACGTACCGCGCGACGTGGTGGCGGCGTGGTCGCGGATGCCCGAGCGGTACGCGGACGACGTCCTGGTTGCGCGTGCGGCGCAGATCCGGTGGGCGCACCACGTCGAGCCAGTGCGCCGCGAGGACGGTCTGGTCGCCGTGCGTCCGGACCGGGCAGATGCCTGGCTGGCGGCCACCGGGCGGTGGCCCGACGCCCTCGAGGTGGACGACCCGATGTACGACAACTACCAGTGGGTGGCGATGCTCGACCCGGCCGAGCTCGGTGCGGGCGTCGAGCTCACCGACGTGCGCGAGACCACCCACCACGGACGCCGGGCCTGGGCCGCCCGCGCGGTGCCCGGGCAGGGCTACGAGCCACGCTGCGGCTGTTGCCCGCTGCTGTGGAGCGAGGTCAGCGAACGCGGGGAGCGGGGCGAGGAGTTCGACCCCGCCGGGGTGGTCTTCCCCGAGGCCTACGACGTGGTGCTCGACCACGCCACCGGCTTCGTGGTCAGCCTGCTGCCGGTGTGGGGTCCGGGCGTCGGCGCGCACCGCGACGACTTGGGGTTCGACGTCGAGGTCCACTCCGACGTGCCCGCCTGAGCCTCGACGTCCATCCCTCGCGTCCAGCCCACGGCGTCCAGCGCCGGGCCGGCGGGCGGAATCAGGGTTCGTCGCGCGCACAAGACCAGCGGAAGTTCTGGCAGGCGCCCCACCACTCGACCGAACACTAGACCCGCCAGGCGCTCCTCAGAAGGGCCGGACGGCCCAACCGGAGGCCCCGTTGGCAGGCAGTGTGCAGAGGCGAAATGACCGAAGTCAATTGGCCCGTGCGGGCCCCTCCCGGGATCGTCCCGGAGCGAGCAGACTGACTTGCGTGATCACCTCCGACGACTTCCGCGCCCTTGCCCGTTCGTCGCCGTGGAGGTGCACTTCGGCACACTTCACCCGCCGTGGAGCCGGGAGCGAGGACGTGGAGGCGTGGCTGGAGCGTCCGGGTCGGCTCACCGTGCGGGACGCCTGGGGGGAGACGCACCGCTGGGAGAGCAACCAGGACATGTCGGTCACCCCGGACCTGGTGGCCGCCGCGTTCCGGATGCCCGAGCGGTACACCGAGGAGGCACTGGGGGCCCGGGCCGTGGCCATCCGGTGGGTGCACCACGCCACCCCGATCACCCGCGACGACGGGCTCGTCCTGGTCCGCCCCGACCAGGACGAGTGGCAGATCGCGACCGGGCAGCCGAAGGCGGACCTGGAGGCAGCCGACCCGATGTACGACAACTACGTCTGGGTGGCGATGCTCGACCCGTGGGAGCTCGCCCGGGGCGTCGACCTGAGCCGGCTCCGTGAGACCACCCACCACGGGCGCCGCGCGTGGGCGGCACGGTGCGTCCCGACCGAGGCGTACGCGCCGCGGTGCGGCTGCTGCGAGCTGTTGTGGAGCGAGGTGAGCGTCTGGGCGGAGTACGAGGCAGGTGGCCCGCAGCCGGCGCCGGAGGAGCGCTACCCCGAGGCGTACGAGGTGGTCCTCGACCACGCCACCGGGTTCGTGGTCTCACTCGTCCCGGTCGGTGCCACCTCGCGCGTCGACCTGGACTTCGACGTGCAGATCCACGCATCCGCCTGAGTCGCCCCCAGGGCCCGGCCCCGCCCCTCTTGTCGGGGTCGCGGTGGCGGGACAGTCTGGACCGGTGGGAGACGAACTCGCTGTCGAGGTGACCGGGCTGCACAAGCGGTTCGGGCGCGTGCACGCGCTGCGCGGCCTGGACCTCGCGGTGCGCCCCGGCGAGGTCCACGGCTTCCTGGGCCCCAACGGCGCGGGCAAGTCGACCACCATCCGGGTGCTCCTGGGCCTGGTGCGGGGCGACGCCGGTCAGGTCCGGGTGCTGGGCGGGGACCCGTGGCGCGACGTCGTGCCCATCCATCGACGTCTGGCCTACGTGCCCGGGGACGTGGCGCTGTGGCCGCGGCTCACCGGCGGCGAGGCGATCGACCTGCTCGGTCACCTGCACGGCGGGATGGACGAGCGACGTCGGGCCGAGCTGCTGGAGCGCTTCCGCCTCGACCCCACCCGGCGCGGCCCCACGTACTCGCGGGGCAACCGGCAGAAGGTGGCCCTGGTCGCCGCCCTGGCCGCGGAGGTCGACCTGCTCGTGCTGGACGAGCCGACCAGCGGGCTCGACCCGCTGATGGAGGCGGTCTTCACTGAGGAGATCCGGGCCGCGGTGGCGCGCGGGACCAGCGTGCTGCTCTCCAGCCACCTGCTCAGCGAGGTGGAGGCGCTCGCCGACCGGGTGACGATCATCCGCGACGGCCGGGTGGTCGAGGCCGGGGTGCTCGGCGACATGCGGCTGCGCCAGCGCACCACCGTCCGGGCGACGTTGCGCGCCCCTGACGCGACGGCCGGCGGCGGGCCGGACCTTGCTGGGCTGGCCCGGGCCGGCGGGCTCGACGACCTGCACCTCGACGGCCCGCACCTGGTGGCCACGGTGGCCGCCGACGACCTCAACCGGGCCACCGCAGCCCTGGCCCGGCTCGACCTGGCCCAGCTCACTGTCACCCCGATCTCCCTGGAGGAGCTCTTCGCGCGCCACTACGAGGAGCGCGGCGCGTGATCCTGGCCGGTGCCCCTCCGCTGCTGCGGGTGGCGCTGCGTGAGGAGCTGCCGCGCACCGTGCCCTGGGCGCTCCTGCTCAGCGTGCTGTCGGCGTCCTCGGTGGCGGCGTACACGTTGGTGCTCGACGACGCCGAGAGCCGTCAGCGACTGGCCTTCACCGTTGCCGCGAACCCCGCCCTGAACCTGGTCTTCGGGGTGCCGCGCGACCTGTTCACCACCGACGGGTTCAACGCCTGGCGCGCGGGCAGCCTGGGCGCGTTGCTGGTGGGGCTGCTGGCGATCACCGTGGTGGTGCGCCACACCCGGGCCGAGGAGGACTCCGGACGGGCGGAGCTGGTGGCCGCAGGCGTGGTGGGGCGGGGGACTGCGCTCTTCGTCGCCGGCGTGGTGGCGGTCGTCGTCTCGGTGCTCGCCTCGACCCTCGCCGCGGTGGTCACCGTCGCGGTCGGTGGCGGCGTGGGGCCCACCGTGCTGATCTGCGCCGGGTTCGCCAGCTCGGGGGCGTTCTTCGCCGGCGTCGCGGCGGTGGCCGTCCAGGTGGGCTCCGACTCGCGGAGCGCGACGGTGGTCGCCACCTCCGTCCTCGGGGTGCTCTACCTGGCCCGCGGCTACGTCGACGCGGCCGAGGTGGGAGGGCCCGGGTCGTGGCTCACGCCGTTCGGCTGGGTGGCCCGCACCCATCCGGCCACCGGCGACGAGTGGTGGCCGTTGCTGCCCCTGTGGGTGGCGGGGCTGGCGCTGGGGGCGGTGGGTGCGGTGCTCCAGACCCGGCGTGACCATGGGCGCGGGCTGGTCCCCGGGCGCCCGGGCCGGGCCCGCGGGAGGTGGGTGCGCACGCTGCCCGGCTTCGTGGTGCGCCAGATGAGGAGCAGCGTCGTGGCGTGGTGGATCGGGTTGGCGACGGTCGGGGCGGTGATGGGCACCCTGGCCACCACCGTGGGCCCCGAGATCGCCGACAACCCGCTGGTGGCCCGGATCCTGGCCGCCGGACTGCTGGACGAGTCGAGCCTGACGGCCGAGTTCGTCCTCACCCTGCTCAAGGTGAACAGCCTGCTCGCCGCGGCCGCCGGGGCCCAGGTGTTGACCGGGCTCCACGCCGACGAGGTCGCCGGGCGGCTCGATCCGCTGCTCGCGGCGCCGGTGACGCGTCCCCGGCTGTTCGGCTGGTACGTCCTGGCCGCGCACGTGGCGTCCGGGGTGGGGCTGCTGCTGGCCGCCGTGCTGATCGGGCAGGCCGGTGCGCGCAGCAGCGAGAACCCCCTCGTGCCGGGCGACGTCCTCGAGCAGGGGGTGCTGGCCCTGGGCGCGGTGTGGCTGGTGCTTGCCGTCTCGGTCGCGACGGTCGGGGCGTTCCCACGGGTCCGCTCGCTCGGGTGGGTCGCCATCGCGCTCACCTTCGTGCTCACCATCCTCGGGCCGATGCTGGAACTGCCCGACCGGGTGCTCGCCGCCAGTCCGCTGTGGCATGTCCCGCGGGTCGACGACCCGGACTACGGCACCGGCTGGTGGGTCGTGTGGGGGCTGTGGCTACTGCTGGTGGTGGTGGGTGTCGCGGGACACCGCCGGCGCGACCTGGAGTGAGTCGCGACAGCGGTGGAACCCGGCCGCCGGACGCCCGGCCCGAGCCCGGTCGGGGTCAGTCGGCCTTGCGCATGGCGAGCGTCCCGACCGCGATCCCGAGCACGGCCACCACTGCACCCCCGGCGAACCCGGCGGCCACGGTGTCGGCCGGGAAGGTGCCGGCGAAGAGCGCCCGGACGGCCTCGACCACGTACGTCAGTGGGTTGAGGTCGGAGGCGACCTGCAGCCAGCGGGGAGCGTCGTCGACCGGCAGCAGCACCCCGGCCAGCAGCAGCACCGGGAACAGGAAGGTCTGCTGGACGGTCCAGAACATCCAGTCCTGCCCCTTCGACGCCAGCGCCAGCGCGAACGAGAGCCCGCCGATCCCGACGCTGAACAGCGACAGCACCATCACCCCCACCAGGACTCCGAGCGGGTGCAGCTCGAAGCTGAACGGGGTGACCACGGCCAGGATGATCGCGGTCTGCATCAGCATCGGCACGATCTCCTTCAGCGCCCGGCCGACCAGCAGCGCCGGGCGTCCCAGCGGGGAGACGAGCTGGCGCTCGTGCGAGCCGGTGACCATCTCCTCCATCAGGTTGGCGCCGGTGAAGCTGGCGCCCATCAGGCAGGTCATGGCCACGATGCCGGGGACGAACCACTGCAGCGCCGAGCCCTGTCCGGTCTCCGGCAGCAGCGGTGCGAACAGGGCCAGGAAGACCAGCGGCTGGACCATCGCGAAGGTCACCGCCAGCGGGTTTCGCCACACCGGCTTCAGCTCGCGGAGCATGACGATCCAGGTGTCGTGCCAGAACCCGCCCTGCGGCGCGGTGCGGTCGATCCGGGTGCGCCCGACGGGGGTGGTGGTGTCGATCGGACTGCTCACCGTGCTCATGCCGCCACCTCGCTCTCGGTCGTGGCGTCGACGCCGTCGACCGGATCGGCACCTGCGCCCGGCTTCTCCTCGTTGGCCTCGCGCAGCGAGCGTCCGGTGATCTGCAGGAAGACGTCGTCGAGCGTGGGCCGGGTGACCTCCACGCTGTGCGCCGCCAGACCCTGACGGTCCAGGTCGACCAGCAGCCCGGGCACCGCCGCGTGCGCGTTGCGGGCCCGCAGCCGTAGGACGGGTCCGGTCCGCTCCAGGGTCGGGTCGCCGCCGGTGCGGGCGACCCGGTCGCCGGCCAGTGCTGCGGCCTGCTCGTCGGCGAAGGTCAGCACCACGTGGTCACCCAGGCCGCCCTTGAGCCGGGCGGCGGTGTCGTCGGCGATCACCCGGCCGCGGTCGATCACCACCACCCGCTCGGCGAGGGCGTCGGCCTCCTCCAGGTAGTGGGTGGTCATCACGATCGTCGAGCCGGTCTCGGCGTGCAGCCGCCCGACCAGCCGCTGCAGGTTGGCCCGGTTCTGCGGGTCCAGTCCGGTGGAGGGTTCGTCCAGGAAGAGCAGCCGGGGCAGGTGCACCAGGCCCATGGCGATGTCGAGCCGGCGACGTTGGCCACCGGACAGGGTCGAGACCTTGCGCCGGGCCACCGCGTCGAGGTCGAGCTCGGCGATCAGCTCGTCGGCCCGCGCGTGCGCGGCACGTCGGGAGAGGCCGTAGGCGCGCCCCTGGCTGACCAGCTCGTCGCGCCCGAGCTGCTGGTGCCCGGCGCCGTTGCCCTGGCCGACGTACCCGAAGGAGCGCCGGACCTGACGCTGCTCGCGGACCACGTCGAAGCCGGCGACCTCCGCGGTCCCGGAGGTGGGCGGCACCAGGGTGGTGAGCATCCGCAGGGTGGTGGTCTTCCCGGCGCCGTTCGGGCCGAGGAAGGCGACGAGCTCGCCCTGCGCGATCTCGAGGTCGAGGGAGTCGACCGCACGCACGGGTTGGGTGCGGCCGTGGGACGTGAACTGCTTGGTGAGTCCCCGGGTCACGAGCGCGACGTCCCTGCGGCTCGTCCTGGGCTGGCGGGAGGTGATCTCTGCTGTCATGCCTTCGACGCTAGGAGTCAAACAGGTCAGTTCCTGACCTCAATTGCACCTAGTCTCGAGAACATGGGCACCAGCGACCGGATGCTTCGACTTCTCTCCCTCCTGCAGACCCACCGCTACTGGCCGGGGGGCGAGCTCGCCGAGCACCTGGAGGTGAGTCCGCGGACCCTGCGCCGCGACGTCGAGCGGCTGCGTGACCTCGGCTACCAGGTGGACGCGGTGCGCGGCGTCGCCGGCGGCTACCAGCTGCGGGCGGGTGGCTCGATGGCGCCGCTCCTGCTCGACGAGGAGGAGGCGGTGGCGGTCGCGGTGGCGCTGAGGAGTGCGGCGGGGAGTGCCGCCGGGGTGGCCGCGGGGGCGCGCGGGGCGGGCGACACCTCGCTGCAGGCGTTCAGCAAGGTGGTCGCGCTGATGCCGCCGCGACTGCGCCGACAGATGGACGCCGTGCACTCCCAGACCGACACCCCCGCGCCGTGGTCGGGGGCACCGGTGCTGGACGCGGGGGTGCTCGGGGTCCTGGCCCAGGCCTGCCGTGACGCCGAGCCGCTGCACTTCGACCACACCGGACGTGACGGGGAGCGGACTCGCCGCTGGGTGGAGCCGCACCGGCTCGTCGCCCTGGGGCGGCGGTGGTACCTGCTCGCCCACGACCGCGACCGGCAGGACTGGCGCACCTTCCGCGTCGACCGGATCGTCGACCCGGTGCCCACCGGCCACCGGTTCCGGCCCCGCGAGCTGCCGGGCGGTGACGCGGTGGCCTTCGTCCGCGAGGGCATCCGGCGGGCCCGGGTCCAGCACGAGGTGCGGGTGCGGGTGGCCGCCGACCCGGAACGGGTCGACGAGGTGGTCGGCCGGTGGGGGAGGGTGACGCCGGTGGAGGGTGGTGCGGTGCTGGAGATGGAGGTGGACACCCTGGGCTGGCCGTTGATGGTGCTGGGGGAACTGGGGGCGGAGTTCGTCGTCGAGACACCGCCGGAGCTGGCCGACGCGGTGGCCGAGGTGGCCGCGCGCTTCGGTCGGGCTGCCTCCTGATCGGCTGCCTCCTGATCGGCCGCCTCCTGATCGGCCGAGTCCGTCCGGGATTCGGTCGATAGGCTGAGCACGTGGCCCGCCGACTCGTCCCCGCAGACCCCGCCGACGTCGCCGCGGCGCTCGCCGCCGACCCGCGGGGGCGCGCCGACCTCAAGCTGCTCACCAAGCACTACATGGCGCTGCTGGAGGCCAAGGCCCCCGGCCACTCGGTGGAGGTCCGGGTCCCGCCGTTCGCGGCGGTGCAGGTGATCCCGGGCGTGCGGCACACCCGCGGCACCCCGCCGGCGGTGGTGGAGACCGACGCCGAGACCTGGATCGCGCTGGCCCGTGGGGAGCTCACCTGGGCCGAGGCCGAGTCGTCGGGCCGGGTCGACGCCAGCGGTCAGCGCGCCGACCTGTAGCGAGCTCAGCAGCAGCCAGCTCGACGCGATCTCCCCCGAGGACGGACGCGACCTGCTGACCCTCGACGAGCTCACCGCCCGGGTGGGCATGAGCGTGCGCAACGT
>JAZQNT010000546.1:0-2395 GCA_045627505.1 Nocardioides sp. | reverse complement strand
GCCACCGCGGTGCTGGACGACCGACGCGACCTGGTGCAGAAGGCGACCGGGTGGATGCTGCGCGAGGTGGGCAAGCGGATCAGCACAAGTCGGATCGTAGCCATGTCGTTCTGTGGGCCAAGGAGTTGTCCCTCTCTATTGTCTTCCTAAGACCGCTTGGCCTCCGACTTGGTACTGCACCAGCAGGTCGGTGCTGATCCGCTTGCCCACCTCGCGCAGCATCCAGCCGGTCGCCTTCTGCACCAGGTCGCGTCTGTCGTCCAGCACCGCGGTGGCGGCGGCGAACGTGGGCGCCGGGTCACCGGCCTTGGTGGCGGCGAAGGTGGCGATGATCCCGGCCCGGCGACGCCACAGCGACTCATCGGCCACCAACGCCTCGCGGGTGGCGACCGCGTCGGGGAAGCGCAGCGCGTGGGCACCGACCAGGGTCTCCGCGGAGATGTCCACCAGGTCCCAGTTGTCGACGCACCCGGCGTGCAGGGCGTCCAGGTAGAGCGCGTGCAGGCGCTGTTGCAGGGCGGGGTCCTGGGTGCGGGTCTTCGAGGCCCGGCGGTGCGCCTCCACCGCGATCACCAGCGCGGCCAGCCGGTGCTCGTGCTCGACGTCGTCCAGCAGGTCCCGGATCTCGGCGAGGGGGAGGTGCGCGTACTGCTTCGCCACCGCCCGCACCTGCGGCACGGTGAGCCCGATGAACACGTCGCCCTCGCCGTAGCCGCCCGGCTGGGTCTGGAAGAACTGCGCCAGGCCGGCGGCGCGGTCGGCGTCGACGTGGCGGGCCAGGCCGGCCCGGACCTGGTCGGCACTGGGCTCGTCGGCACTGAGTCCGGCGCTGGGCTCGTCGGCACTGGGCTCGTCTGCACTGGGCTCGTCTGCACGGGATTCGTCGACGTTCACCGCCCGATCGTCCCACCGACGGCGCACCGGCGGGAGAAAGTTGGCGTCGGACGGAACCTGGGCCACCGCCCGGATGGTCGACACGGCATGGAAGACGGGGACGAGGTGGGCATGGGACGGCAGGACGAGTTCGCGGCGTACGTCGACGCGCGCTGGACACGGTTGGTGCGCTCGGCGGTGCTGATGGGCTGCCCGGCCCAGGACGCGGAGGACGTGGTGCAGGCGGCGCTGACCCAGTGCTACGTGCACTGGCGCAGGGTGCGTCGGGCCGACAACCCGGACGCCTACGTGCACCGGGTGGTGGTCAACACGTTCCTCACCTCGCGACGGCGCAGGTGGTGGGGGGAGACGCCCACCGAGACGTTGCCCGAGGTGGCCGAGACCGACGCCACCGTGCAGGTCGACGTCGCCGATGCGGTCGGCCGGACGCTGGCCCGGCTGACGGCGGAGCAGCGCACGGTCGTGGTGATGCGCCACTACGCACACATGAGTGAGGCGCAGATGGCCGAGGCGCTGCAGGTGCCCGTCGGCACCGTCAAGAGTCGTCTCTCGCGGGCGCTGAAGGTGCTGGCCGCCGACCTCGAACTGATCGAATTGGAGGGGATCGCATGAACGAGTGGGGTACGCAGGAACGGGCGGCGGAGCAGTTGCTGGCCCGCGAGGCCGGGCAGGTGCACGTCGGGCCGCCGCCGACGGATCGGATCGTCGCCGACGGTTTGCGGATCCGTCGGCGACGGGTCTGGGGGAGCGGGATCGCCGCGGTGGCCGTGGTCGCCGCCGGGGCCGGCGGGCTGGCGACGCAAGGAGTGCTGGGGGACGGTCAGGTCGGGACTGCCGAACTCAACGTCGCCACGTCCCCGACCGCCTCGGCGCGGCTCGCCGAGCCGGTGGATCCGGTTCCGTCGGCGGGGCCGGGCCAGTGGCTGCACGTCCGCAGCACCCACACGCAGGGTCAACGGCAGCGAGTGTGGGAGGCCTGGGCCCAGGGCGGTGACGTCGAGGACGCCGACCGCGAACACCGGATACTCACCGACGGTGAGCTCTACGTCGACGTCGACCCGGTCGAGGTGCCGGCGATCGTCCTGGACGAGGACGCGAGTGAGGACGACCTGCTCACGTGGCTGACGGGGGACAGCGGCGACCTTCGCGGCGGTCGAGCCGCGTTCGAGCGGGCGGCGGAGACCTTGGGGGACCCGGACGTCCCCGAGGCGTTCAAGGCCAGGCTGGTGCCGGTGCTGCTGCGGGTGCCGGGGGCACGCCTGGCGGAGGACGCCGACTTCGCTGGCCCGGGCACCATCGTGGTGGGTCGTCAGGACGGTGGCTGGGAGCAGCAGTTCGCCTTCGACCGGGCCAGTTGGCCCTACGTCGGCTACCGCAGCATCGTCGACAACCCGCCGGAGCCGGAACCCGGCGAGTTCGCCGACGAGCTGGGCGGCAGCATGTCGCTGCGCACCGTCGAAGTGGTCGACTCGCTGCCGAAGCGTGCCCGGGGCAAGGGCCT
>JAZQNT010000545.1:0-7458 GCA_045627505.1 Nocardioides sp. | reverse complement strand
TTCGCGGTGATGGGCGGCAACCGCTTGCCGTTCACCCGGATCACTGCGGTGGCGGGGTCGACCTTGGTGCCCAGCCGGGTCACGACCTCGCCGTCCACCTCGACCATCCCCTCGAGCATCAGCTCCTCGCACTTGCGCCGGGAGGCCACGCCCGACTTGGCGAGCAGCTTCTGCAGGCGGATCTGGCCGTCCTCCTCCAGCTCGATGGTGCGGCGTTCCTCGGGGGTGTTCATGCGCGGTGGTCCGTCTCTTCGTGGGGGTGGTCTTCGTCGTGGCCGGGTGTCCCGGTCCCGGATCCTGCGGCCGGCGCGCTCGGGGGGCGGTCGGCGAGCTGGGCGAGCTCGTCCTCCAGGTCGTCCATCCCGGGCAGGTAGGGGGCCAGCTCCGGCAGGTCGTCGAGGCTGGTCACCCCGATCCGCTCGAGGAAGTAGGAGGTGGTGCGGTACAGGTTCGCCCCCGAAGTCTCGTCGGTCCCGCACGGTTCCACCAGTCCGCGAGTCACCAGGGTGCGCATCACACCGTCCACGTTGACGCCGCGGATCGCGGAGATCCGGGCACGGGAGACCGGCTGGCGGTACGCGACGACGGCCAGCGTCTCCAGCGCCGCCTGGGTCAGACGCGACTGCTGGCCCTCGAGGACGAAGCCCTCGACGACGCTCGCGTACTGCTCCCGGGTGTAGAACCGCCAGCCGCCGGCCACTGAGCGCAGCTCGAAGCCACGTCCCTGCGCCGTGTACTCCTCCGCGAGCCCGTGCAGGGCCCCGACCACCTCGTCCGCCGGACGTCCGACGGCCGCGGCGAGCACCATCGGGTCCAACGGCTGGTCCGCGACCATCAGCACCGCCTCCAGCGCGGGCCGGAGCTCCAGCTCCGCCACCTCCACGGCCAGTGCGGTGGGGTCAGGGCTGCTGCTCATGGCTCTCCTCCTCCGCGTCGGCGACCTCGGTCTCCGGCGCGCCCTCGAACTCGTCGATCTCGGACAGGTCGGTGCTCTCGTCGCCGGTCCAACGCACGGTCAACTCCCCCAACGGCGTCAGTTGCTCGAAGGCGACCGCGGCCTCCCGGAAGAGCTCCAGCAGGGCGAGGAACCTCGCCACCCGGGTGAGCTTGTCCTCCGCGTCCCCGCACAGCGCGCGGAACGTCATCGTCCGGTGCCGGCGCAGGCGCTCGGCGATCAACGCGGCCTGCTCCCGCACGCTCACCTGATGGGTGTGGATGTGGTCGAGCGAGACCTGCACCACCGGCTTCGGCTCCAGCGCCCGGGCCGCCATCTGTGCGAACTCGGCCAGGCCGATCCCGATCAGCACCTCAGGCAGCAGGGTCGCGAACCGTTCCTCCAGCCCGACCGCACGCGGGTGGCGGCGCGCCTCGTCGCCCAACCGGTCACCGAAGACCGCTGCCACCTGCTTGAACGCCCGGTACTGCAGGAGCCGCGCGAAGAGCAGGTCCCGGGCCTCGAGCAGCGCCAGGTCCTCCTCGTCCTCCACGTCGCCCCGGGGCAGCAACCGGGCCGCCTTGAGGTCGAGCAGGGTGGCCGCCACCAGGAGGAAGGAGGTGGTCTCCTCCAGGTCCCACACCGGACCCATCGCCTTGACGTGCGCGATGAACTCGTCGGTCACCCGACTCAGCGCCACCTCGGTGATGTCCAGCTTGTGCTTGGCGATCAGGCTGAGCAGGAGATCGAACGGACCCTCGAAGTTGTCCAGGTGGACGGCGAAAGCCGCGGTGCCCCCCGCGTCCGGCGCGAGGACGTCACGTCCGGACGCGAGGTCGGGCACGCCGATCAGCCCTCGAGCAGTCTTTTGACCAGGGCGCTGTCGTCGCCGTTCTCTTCGAAGTCCGCCAGCACCAGGGCGACGGCCTCGCGCACGATGCGTCCGCGGTCCACCGCCAGGCCGTTGGCCCGGCGCAGGGTGAGGCGGGCGTGCTCGATGTCGAGCAGCTCGTCGGACGTGACGTAGACCGTCATCTTCTCGTCGTGCCGCACCCGTCCGGAGGGCTTCTTCGCTGCGGTCGGGGCCACGGTCGCTTTCTTGACCGCGGGACGCTCGACCGCTCCAGCGGTGCGCTTCGCGGGAGCGCGCTTGGCGCTCTTCTGCGCCGCCGCACCCTTCGGCTGCTCCTCGGGCACGACCGCCTCGACCGCGGAGGCAGCCGTTGGGTCCACGCCAGGGGCGAGCACGGGCGCGATCGGGTCGACCAGTGGCTCGACGGTGGGACGGAAGAGGTCGTCAGCGGCGGGAAGGCTCACTCGGCGTGCCAACGCGCGAGCACCTCCCGGGCGAGCTGGCGGTACGCGGCGGCACCCGGGGAGGACGTGGCGTAGGAGGTGATCGGCTCACCCACGACCGTGGAGTCCGAGAACTTCACCGTGCGACGAATGACGGTGTGGAACACCTTGTCGCCCCAGGCCTGGACCAGACGGTCCATGACCTCACGGCTGTGCAGCGTGCGGCCGTCGAACATGGTGCCCAGCACGCCGTCCACCTCGAGGCGCGGGTTGAGTCGCTGCCGGACCTTGTCGATGGTGGTCTTGAGCAGGGCCACACCACGCAGCGCGAAGTACTCGCACTCGAGCGGCACGATCACGCCGTCGGCCGCGGTCAGGGCGTTCACCGTGAGCAGGCCGAGCGAGGGCTGGCAGTCGATCAGGATGACGTCGTAGAAGTCGAGCGCCGGGGCGAGCACCCGGGCCAGGGTCTGCTCACGTGCCACCTCGTTGACCAGCTGCACCTCGGCAGCCGAGAGGTCGATGTTGGACGGCAGCAGGTCGACGCCCTCCACACCCGAGGGCACGACCACGTCGGTGAAGTCGATGTCGTCCTGCATCAGCAGGTTGTAGACGGTGAACTCCATGTCGTGCGGGTTGAGCCCCAGGCCGACCGACAGGGAACCCTGGGGGTCGAAGTCGACGAGCAGGACCTTGCGGCCGTACTCGGCCAGGGTGGCGCCCAGGTTGATGGTGGTCGTGGTCTTGCCGACGCCACCCTTCTGGTTGCACATCGCGACGATGCGTGCGGGGCCGTGCTCGTCGACCCTCTTGGGCTCGGGGAACACCGGCAGGGGTCGGCCGGTCGGGCCGATCTCCTCGGTGGTGGTGACCGGGGTCGGGAAGGCGAGGGACTCGCTCACTCGGACCTCTTCCGTCTGCGCTGGTGGGTTGTGACCGTCGGTGCCGCGGGCTGGGGCCCGCTCCGAGCGGCCTTTGTCGACTCGACGACTATTCGTCGCGCTGCCGTGACTCTAGGCGTCCCGTTTCCCGGCCGACAACCGGACCCCGGAATCCGGCAGACGGGAATGTGAGGAGGGCCACGCCGCCAAGGCCTCGCGCCCTCCCCTCCGCACGCCGACCAAGGTGGCCCCGCGCCGGTCAGCGCAGACGCAGCAGGGCAGCTGAGCCCGGACGACGCAAGGCCGTTCAGCCCAGGCGCCGCATGGCAGCGGTGGCCAGCACGAGCTCCCCGGCCTCGTCGGTGGCGTCGCAGTCCAGGACTGCCTCGATCACCCAGTCCCGGTGGCCCTCGGGGTCGGAGAGCACCTGGATCACCCGACGGACACGGATCGGCGCCTCGTCCTCGTCCCCGCCCACCGGGACACCCATCTCCTCGGGCCCGATCTCCAGGAACGACGGGCCGCGGGCGTCGGCGTCAGTGAGGACCCGGTCGTGCTCCTCGTAGTACTTCTCCAACGCCTCGTCCCAGGCCGAGCGCGTCATCACCACGGTGCGGGCAGGCTCCAGACGGTCCGCCGCCTCCCGCTCGGCGCGCACCAACGCGCCCAGGTCGTCACGGGCCACGCCGAGCACCTTCGCGAACATGGCGTTGCGCAGCATCACCGTCAGCGCGCGCTCGCGCCGGGAGAGCGGACGCGGGCTGTTCACCGTCTCCGGCTGCGCCAGACGCTCGGCCACCGCGTCGGGGTCGGTGAGCGCCTCCCACTCGTCGAGCAGCGAGGAGTCGGTCTGGCGCACCACTTCGCCGAGCCACTCCACCAGGTCCTCGAACTCACCGGTGCGCACGTGCTCGGGCACCGAGTGCCGCAGCGTGCGGTAGGCATCCGTCAGGTACCGCAGGACGAGGCCCTCCGAACGCGCGATCTGGTAGCGACCCACGAAGTCGGTGAAGCCCATGCCCTGCTCGTACATCTCCCGCACCACCGACTTCGGCGACAGCCCGTCCTCGGGCAGCCACGGGTGGGTCTGGCGGTAGGTCTCGTAGACCGCCCCCAGCAGTTCGGCCAGCGGCTGCGGCCAGGTGATCTGCTCGAGCAGCGCCATCCGCTCGTCGTACTCGATGCCGTCGGCCTTCATCTCGTTGACGGCCTCGCCACGCGCGGCGTACTGCTGGGCGAAGAGGATCTGGCGCGGCGCCTCCAGCACCGCCTCCATCACCGAGACCACGTCGAGGGTGTACTCGGGCGACTCGGGGTCGAGCACCTCCATCGCGGCGAGGGCGAACTGGCTGAGCGGCTGGTTGAGGGCGAAGTCCTCCGACAGGTCGGGGTTCACGACGTAACGACGCCCGAACTCATCGGGCTCGTCGAGTCGGACCAGCACGTGCGAGCGCACCAGCGCCCGGGTCAGCCGCAGCGCACGCCGCGACAGCTTCAGCTGGGTGCGTCGGTCCTCGTGGTTGTCGTTGAGGAGACGGCGCAGCACGGGGAAGGCGTCCTCCTCGCGGGAGACCACGTTGAGGATCATCGAGTCGTCGACCCTCATCCGGCTGCGCAGCGGCTCGGGCGCCGACTCCACCAGCTTGGTGAAGGTCTGCTCGCTCCAGACGACGGTGCCCTCGGGCGCCTTCTTCAGCGTGGGCTTGGACTTCTTCTTCGGGTTGGCGGCGTTCTTCGCCTCCGACTTGGCCTTGGCCTTCTCGTTGTCGATCACGTGCTCGGGCGCCTGCACCACCACGTACCCGACGGTGTCGAAGCCTGCGCGCCCGGCCCGGCCGGCGATCTGGTGGAACTCACGGCTGCGCAGGATCCGCTGACGCGAACCGTCGAACTTCGCCAGACCGGTGAAGAGCACGGTCCGGATGGGCACGTTGATGCCCACCCCGAGCGTGTCGGTGCCGCAGATGACGGTCAGCAGCCCGCTCTGGGCCAGCTGCTCCACCAGACGGCGGTACTTGGGCAGCATCCCGGCGTGGTGCACCCCGATGCCGGCCTTGAGCAGCCGCTGCAGGGTCTTGCCGAAACCGGCACCGAAGCGGAACCCCTCGAGCCGTTCCTTGATCTCCTCGGCCCGGGGCGACTTCTTCATCCCCTTGACCAGGTTGCCGGCGTGCTCGACGGCCGCGGCCTGGGTGAAGTGCACGACGTAGACCGGCGACTGGTGGGTCTCGACCAGCTCGGTGAGGGTGTCGTCGAGGTGCTCCACCGACCAGCTGAAGTGCAGCGGGACGGGCCGCTCGGCCTCGTCGACCAGGGCGGTCTCGCGACCGGTGCGCAGGCTCAGGTCCTCCCGCAGCTCGGCGGTGTCCCCCAGCGTGGCCGACATCATCAGGAACTGCGCCTGCGGCAGCTCCAGCAGCGGCACCTGCCAGGCCCAGCCGCGGTCAGGATCACCGTAGTAGTGGAACTCGTCCATGATCACCATGCCGACGTCGGCGTCGCTGCCCTCGCGCAGGGCGATGTTGGCCAGCACCTCGGCCGTGCAGCAGATGACCGGTGCGTCGGCGTTCACCGAGGCGTCGCCGGTGAGCATGCCGACGTTGTCCGCCCCGAGCGTCTCGCACAGGGCGAAGAACTTCTCGCTCACCAGCGCCTTGATCGGGGCGGTGTAGAACGACACCCGGTCGGTGGCCAGGGCCGCGACGTGCGCGGCCAGGGCGACCATCGACTTCCCCGAGCCGGTGGGGGTGGCCAGCACCACGTTGCTCCCCGAGAGCAGCTCGAGGACGGCCTCCTCCTGGTGCGGGTAGAGGGTGAGCCCCTCGCCCTTCGCCCAGTCGGTGAAGGCGTCGTAGAGGGCGTCCTCGCCCTCGACGCCCAGCCACCACTCATGCATGCGTGCCACGTGGGTCCTGCTTCCTCGTTCGCTGGGTGCTCCGCCGGGTCACCGGCGGAATGGTTGCGTCAGTTGCAGGGTCGGGCAGCTGCTCGACCCTCGTTCGTCTCAGGACGGGCGCGGGTCAGCCCCGGGCCCGGGGGTGCGCGGTCGCGAAGACCTCACGCAGATTCTCCACCGTCACCAACGTGTACACCTGCGTGGTCGTCACCGAGGCGTGCCCCAGGAGTTCCTGGACGACGCGCACGTCGGCGCCGCCGTCCAGCAGGTGGGTGGCGAAGGAGTGGCGCAGGGTGTGCGGGGAGACGTCCGCCGTCACCCCGGCCCGGTCGGCGGTGCGCACCAGTACCGACCAGGCGCTCTGGCGTGAGAGCCGTCCGCCACGCGCGTTCAGGAAGAGCGCTGGACCGCCCTTGCCGCTCCCGACCAGGGCCGGACGTCCGCTGGTGAGGTAGTCCCCCACCGCCTCACAGGCGTAGGAGCCGATGGGAACGATCCGCTCCTTCGCCCCCTTGCCACGCAACAGCACGGTCTGGTGGTGCAGGTCGACGTCGTCGACGTCCAGCCCGACCGCCTCGGAGATGCGCGCACCGGTGCCGTAGAGCACCTCCAGCAGCGCCTGGTCCCGCTGGGCGAGTGGGGTGCCGTCCGCCCCGGCAGCCTCCAGGATCGCCTCGACGTCGGAGAGCGGCAATGCCTTGGGCAACCGCTTCTCCGGGGTCGGGGGCTTCACCGCAGAGGCAGGGTCCTGGGTGGTCAGACCGTCGCGGACGCAGAACTTGTGGAAGCCGCGCACCGCGACCACGGTGCGTGCAGCCGAGCTGGCGCTCAGCGGCTGGTGCTCCTCGTCGCCCTCCCGCAGGTGCACGAGGAAGGCGGAGACCTCGGCCTCGGTGGCCGCCTCCAACCCCTCCACCGACCGGGAGCCCAAGAACGCCAGGTAGCGCCGCAGGTCACGGCGGTAGGACGAGACGGTGTTCTCCGCCAGACCACGCTCCAC
The DNA here is from genome assembly GCA_045627505.1 of Nocardioides sp. GTDB lineage: Bacteria > Actinomycetota > Actinomycetes > Propionibacteriales > Nocardioidaceae > Nocardioides. Next base: position 451 of record JAZQNT010000545.1, on the reverse strand, counting down.
CCGCAGGTGGTCGAGGTACGTCCGCAGCGCCCCGACCAGCGGGACTCCCCCGGCGAGGCGTCCGGCGACAGGGCCGGTCAGGGGCCCGGCCCCGGATTCGGCACCCGGGTCAATACCCGGGGCGGTTCCGAGGCCGGTCACAGCCGGCCCCGGTGGCGCAGGACCTCGTAGGCGAGCACTGCCTGGACCAACGGTCCCTGTCGCACCCGCCCGGCCAGCACAGCTTCGAGCAGGTCGTCGAACGGAGCCCAGAAGGCCTCCATCTCCGCCTCCTCGGCGTGCAGCGCGAAGTCTCCGCGTGAGGCGGCCCGGAGGCCACGGGCCAGGAAGATCTCCTGCACCTCGTCGAGGATCCCGGCCGAGGGGTAGGTGCTCAGCAGGTGGGTCCACTCCGAGGCGCTGAGTTCGGCCTCCTCGCGCAGCTCCCGCTTGGCGGTCTCCACGGCCGGTT
>JAZQNT010000544.1:0-8007 GCA_045627505.1 Nocardioides sp. | reverse complement strand
CGCGTCACCCCGGCCCTGCTCGCCCTGCTCCTGGCGGCGGGTACCGGCTGCACCTCCCTGGCCCAGGACGACGGCCGGGTCAAGGTGGCCGCCGGGTTCTACCCGCTGGCCTTCGTCGCCGAGCGTGTGGGCGGTGAGCACGTGGACGTCACCAACCTCACCAAGCCCGGCACCGACGCCCACGACAGCGAGATGTCCCTGCAGGCCACCGCGCACCTGAGCGAGGCCGACCTGGTGGTGCTCAGCGGCGGGTTCCAGCCCGAGGTCGACGCCTCGGTCAAGGCGAACGCGACCGGCCGGGTCGTCGACGTGGCCGAGGTGGTCGACTTCCTGCCCTTCGAGGAGCACGACCACTCGCACGAGCACGAGGCTGACGCTGGGCACGAGGCTGACGCTGGGCACGAGCACGCCGACGAGGACCATGACCACGGCCACGAGCACGGCCACGAACACGATGGCCACGACCACGGCGACACCGACCCGCACTTCTGGCTCGACCCGGTGCGCATGGCCACCTTTGCGCAGCACCTCGCCGACGAGCTGACCGCGGTCGACCCCGAGCACGCCGACGAGTACCGCGCCTCGGCCGACGCCCTCGCCTCCGAGCTCACCGAGCTCGACGCCGAGTACACCGAGCAGCTCTCGCAGTGCACGGTGAACACCGTGGTCGTCAGCCATGACGCCTTCGGCTACCTGCGTCGCTACGGCCTGGAGTTCGAGCCGGTGGCAGGCCTCTCCCCCGGGGCCGAGCCGACGCCGGCCGACCTCAAGCACATCTCCGAGGTGATCCGCGACCTCGGCGTGAGCACCGTCTTCACCGAGACGCTCGCCCCGAGCAAGCTCACCGAGCAGCTCGCCTCCGACGCCGGTGTGCGCACCGCGGTGCTCGACCCGATCGAGGGTCTCGTCTCCGACGACGAGGACGCCGACTACGTGTCCCTGATGCGCGCCAACCTTGCCCAGCTGACGAAGGCCAACCAGTGCTGAACAGGAGCTCGCACCCCGACACCACGGGCGCCCGACCGATCGAGCTGGTCGGTGGTTCCGTGGTCATCGACGGTCGCCCGATCGTGCGCGGAGTCGACCTGCAGGTGGAGGCCGGTGAGTTCGTCGCGCTGATGGGCGCCAACGGCTCGGGCAAGTCCACGCTGGTGCGCGCCCTCACCGGGCTGCGCCCGCTGGCCCGCGGTCAGCTGCGACTGTTCGGCACCGACGTCACCCACTTCACCGACTGGCACCGGATCGGCTTCGTGCCGCAGCGGCCCGGAGCAGGTTCCGGCGTCCCGGCCAACGTCCTCGAGGTCGTCTCCGCCGGACGGCTGACCCACCGCAAGCCGTTCCGTCCCATGTCACGCACCGACAAGGAGCTCGTGCGTCGCGCGATCGAGGTGGTGGACCTCACCGAGAAGACGCACGCCGCGGTCTCGTCGCTCTCCGGTGGCCAGCAGCAGCGAGTCCTGATCGCCCGTGCGCTGGCCGGCCAGCCCGACCTGCTCTTCCTCGACGAGCCCACCGCCGGCGTCGACCTGCCCAACCAGCAGGTGCTCGCCGACACCCTCCAGATGCTGTCCGAACGCGGCGTCACCATCGTCCTGGTGGCCCACGAGCTGGGCCCGCTGGCCCCGCTCATCGACCGCACGGTGGTGCTCCGCGACGGCCGCGTGGTCCACGACGGAGCCCCGCTCAGCCAGGAGAGGGCGCACCACGCGCACCTCGAGCAGCACTACGACACCGGGCACGCACACCACCCGGTCGAGACCCCCGCGGCCGACCACCTGCCCCAGGTCCAGTCCCCCTTCGACAACGCCACCACCCGCGACGAGGAGGCGAACTGATGACCGAGTACCTCGACCTGTTGTCGATGCCGTTCATGGTCCGCGCCCTGCTCGCGGCGTTCTTCACCGGCCTGGCCGTCCCGGCCGTCGGCACCTACCTGGTGCAGCGCCGGATGGCGCTGATGGGTGACGGCCTCGGCCACGTCGCCGTCACCGGTGTCGCCATCGGTCTGGTCACCGGGTGGGCCCCCACCTGGACCGCGGTGGCAGCGGCCGTCCTGGGTGCGGTGGCGATCGAGCTGATCCGTGAGCGCGGGCTCTCGGGGGGTGACGTGGCACTGGCCCTGCTGTTCTACGGCGGCCTCGCTGGCGGCATCTTCGTTGCCGGCCTCGGCGGCGAGAGCACCTCGAAGCTGCAGCAGTACCTCTTCGGGTCGATCACCACGATCTCGTGGAACGACGTCCTGGTCACGATCGTGCTGGCCGCCGTCCTGCTGGTGCTCTGCCTGGGCCTGGCCCCCCAGCTCTTCGCCGTGGCGCACGACGGCGAATTCGCCCAGGTCGCAGGCCTGAACACCCGGGCCTACAACCTGCTGGTGGCGGTGCTGGCAGCGGTGTCGGTGACGGTGGCCATGCGGACCGTCGGTCTGCTGCTCGTCTCCGCGCTGATGGTGATCCCGGTGGCGACCGCGCAGCAGGTCACCAGCTCGTTCCGGCGCACGCTGGCGATGTCGATGACCGTGGGCATGACTGCCGCCGTGGGCGGCCTGCTGGTCGCCTCGGCCGCCTCGTACCGGGCCGACGTCGCACCCGGTGCCTCCATCGTCCTGGTCAGCCTGGCGATCTTCCTGGTGGCATGGCCGTTCGGGGCGTGGATGCGTCGCAGGGAACGCGCCTCCGCCCCGTTCCCCGACGTCGAACCGCTCGAGCACCTGCACAGCCCCGAACACCCCCACGAGCACGGCGACGACTGTGGTCACCCCGCGGTCCCGCACGGCGACCACGTCGACTACCTGCACGACGGCCACCGGCACGCCCCGCACGGAGCGCACTATGACGAACACTGATCCCGCCGCCGCTTCGGCCGAGCGCCCGGACGGCATCGGCGCGGAGAAGCCCAACCTCCGTCCCACCCGACAGCGCACCGCCGTCACCGAGGCGCTGTCACGCGCCCGGGAGTTCCGCTCGGCCCAGCAGATCCACGACCTGCTCCAGGCCGCCGGCGACAAGGTCGGGTTGGCGACCGTCTACCGCACCCTCGCCGCCCTGGCCGAGTCAGGCGTCGTCGACGTGCTGCGACGCGAGGACGGCGAGTCGGTCTACCGCCAGTGCGTGGCCGAGACGCACCACCACCACCTGGTGTGCCGCGAGTGCGGGGCCGCCGTGGAGATCGCCGGCGAGGAGGTGGAGGACTGGGCCAGTTCGGTCGCCGCCGAGCACGGCTACTCCGGCATCAGCCACTCGTTCGAACTCTTCGGGACCTGTCCGGGCTGCTCGGCCTGAGCCCCCGGCCGCCCCGGTCCGTACCGGACGGACGTCAGGCAGGCGGGGTGGGCAGGTGCACCGGGTTCGGATCGGCGCCGCCGTAGCGACGGTCCCGACGGGCGTACTCGTCGATCGCCGCCCACAGGTGGCGGCGGTCGACGTCCGGCCACAGGACGTCGGAGAAGACGAACTCGGCGTAGGCCGACTGCCAGGTCATGAAGTTGCTCAGGCGCTGCTCCCCCGAGGTGCGCCACACCATGTCGGCCTCGGAGAGCTCGGGAACGTAGAGGTGCGCCGCGATCGTCTTCTCGGTGATCCGCTTCGGGTCCAGGCGCCCCTCGGCCACCTTGCGCGCGATCGCCTGGACGGCGTCGGCGATCTCGGCACGCCCGCCGTAGTTCACGCACATCGTCAGGGTGCAGACGGTGTTGTGCTTCGTGAGCTCCTCGGCCTCCTGGAGCTCCTTGATCACCGACTTCCACAGCCGGGGGGTGCGCCCGGCCCAGCGCACCCGGACACCGAGCTCGTTCATCTCGTCCCGACGTCGGCGGATGACGTCGCGGTTGAAGCCCATGAGGAAGCGGACCTCCTCGGGCGAGCGGGCCCAGTTCTCGGTGGAGAAGGCGTAGGCGCTGATCGCCTTCACACCGATCTCGATCGCGCCCTCGACCACGTCGAAGAGCGACGACTCACCCTGCTCGTGGCCCCTGGTGCGCGGCAGACCCCGCTGCTTGGCCCAACGACCGTTGCCGTCCATGACCACCGCGACATGCGCCGGCACGAGCTCACGCGGGATCGGCGGAGGGGTCGCGCCCGACGGGTGCGGCGTGGGAGGCCGCGGAGCAGCCGGGCGGGACGTGGATCGAGGTGCAGCGTTCACGGCGAGAACACTACGTCCGTGACCGGCACACCTAGCGCTCCACGTACTCCAGTGAGCGCAGACCCCGTTCCAGGTGCCACGCCAGGTAGGCCGCCACCAGACCACTGGCCTCCCGGGTGGCACGGGCGTCGGCGGCGTGCACCGTGCCCCAATCACCGGTCAGCAACGCACTCAGCAGGCCCAAGGTCTCGGGAGCCGGGGTGGCACACCCCGGAACCCGGCAGGTCACGCACAGCACCCCGCCGGCCGCGGGGCTGAAGAACCGGTGCGGCCCCTCGACCCCACACCGGGTGCAGTGGTTGAACGAGGGCGCGTATCCCGCAACGGAGAGCGAGCGCAGGAGGTAGGAGTCCAGGACGTGACCGGGGGCGTGCACTCCCCCACACATCGCGCGCAGACCACCCACCAGCAGCAGGAACTGTTGCACGGCCGGCTGCTTCTCCTCCACCACCAGACGCTCGGCGGTCTCCAGCATCACCGTGCCGGCGGTGTACCGCTCGTAGTCCAGACCGAGCTGTGACTGGAAGGGCGTCATCGTCTCGGCCTGGGTGACCGTGTCCAGGTTGCGCCCCTCGGCGAGCTGCAGGTCGACGTGGGTGAACGGCTCCAACCGAGAACCCCAGCGCGACGTGGTCCGACGCACCCCCTTGGCGACGGCACGCACCAGCCCGTGGTGACGCGTGAGCAGGGTGATGATGCGGTCGGCCTCGCCCAACTTGTGGGTGCGCAGCACGACCGCCTCGTCGCGGTAGAGGGGCACCCCTCCATTGTGCCTCGTGGCGAACAGCTTCCCGGGCACCCGCGCCCGCAGCACGGGTCGCCCGGAGAACTCGCCCGGAGAACTCGTTTCGACCGCGAGCTCGTTCGACCGTGTTCTCGCAGCCGAGGAATTGCGACGGACTTCCTGCGCGTCCGGCGATCCGCTGGGAGACTCTGCCGCGTGAGTGCACCGGGGTGGGGCCGCGGAGGTCCGTGGTGGGCGGCGACGATCGTCGTGGCGGCTGCCGCACTGTCGCCCCTCCCCCTGGCGCAGGCGCTGGTGCAGGCGCCCGACGGGAGCCTCGCCACGTGGTTGCCGGCATCCGGGCTGCTCACCGCGGTGCTGGTGACCGTCCGCCGCGCCTGGTGGCCGTTGCTCGCAGCGGTGGCGTATGCGATCACCTGCTCCACCCACCTGCTCGCTGGTCGCGACGTGGCCACGTGCCTGGCGTACGGCTTCGTCGCGGTGGCCGGCACCCTGTCCGCAGCCGCGGTGATCCGCCACCGCCGCACCCCGGAGGAGCTCTCCGTCGGGACCCAGGCTGACCTGGTCAGACTCACCTGCGCGGGCGTCGTCGGCGGCTTCCTCGCAGGCACGACGGCTGCCGTGGCCGGGGCCGTCACGCCCTCCCCGGGGCCGGATCCGCTCCCCGCGATGCTCTGCATCGCCACCGCCCACGTCGCTTCGGTGATGGTGCTGGTACCCGCCCTGCTTCCGCACCGGGTGCCACGGTGGCGGGCCGACCGACTCGAGACCCTGGCCCAGTGGGCACTGCTGCTGGCCACCCTGACGCTCTGCCTCACCCTCGGCGGACCGATGGCAGTGATGACCATCCCGTTGCCCTTCCTGGTCTGGGGTGCCTTCCGCCTCGGCCTGCGCAACGCGGTGGCTCAGCTGTTCCTGCTGTGGTCCGTGCTGAGCCCGCTGTCGGCCGCCGGGCGCGGCCCGTTCGCGGAGTCCGCCAAGACCCTCCTCGACCCGATGGTGATCGGCACCCTCGCCCAGGGTTACGTGATCAGCGCCGCCCTCATCTGCCTGCCCACCGCGGTGGCGGTGGCCCACAGCCGCACCCTCGACGAGGCGCTCCGGTCCGAGCGCGAACTCTCCGAGATGACGCTGGCCACGGCCGCCTGCCTGGTGCTGGTGACCGACACGGAGGGCACCCTGCTGCGGGTCAACCCAGCGGCCAGCCGGCTGCTGGGCCGTGACGCTCGGGCGCTGATCGGCACCCCAGCCTGGAACCTGGTGCCTCGCGAGCACCACCACAGCGCCCGACGGATGTTCTCCGCCCCGGACGGCTCGCGCCTGCCCAGCAGCATCGAGGGACGCCTGGTGGACCACGCCGGCGAGGAGCGCCGGCTGCTGTGGACCACGGGCGTGGTGCGGGACGAGAACCACCGCCCGACCCACCTGGTGCTCACCGGGCTCGACGTCACCGCCGAGCTCAACGCGGCCGGGCACACCGAGCACCTGCTCCGGGCCCCGATCGACACCGCCATCGTCGGGATCGACCGACAAGGGCGCATCACCCTGGTCAACTCCGGCGCCGAGGCAGTTCTCGGACGCCCCGCCGAGGCACTCGTCGGCACCCCCTTCATCCGGGTCCTCCAGGCAGCCGAGCTCGCGGAGTGGGCGCGCGGGTTCCGGGTCAAGCCCGACTTCGCGTCGCTGCTGGCCCAGGCGGTCGACGAGGCTCCCCGGGACTGGCACTGGCTCGGCGACGGGACCTCCACCCTGGTCTCGATGGAGCTCTCCCGGATCCTCGACAACTCCGGCACCCTGATCGGCTACCTCTGCGTGGCCAACGACGTGACCGAGGCCCGCACCCGCCAGCAGTTGCTGGTCGACGCCCTGGACCAGCAGAAGGACGTGGTCGAACGACTGCGCGAGCTCGACGCCACCAAGGACCACTTCGTGACCACGGTGAGCCACGAGCTGCGTACGCCGGTCGCCACCATCGTGGGCTACACCGAGATGCTCACCGCCGGCGAGCTGGGCGACCTCACCCCGCAGCAGGTGAAGGCCTTGCGGGCGGTGAACCGCAACGGTGAGCGCCTGGTGACCCTGGTCGACAACCTGCTCGCCCTGGCCGGCGTCTCCAGCGACGCGCTGATCCGCGAGCGCGACCGGGTGGACCTGGTGGAGGTGGCCAAGGAGGCCGAGCGCCAGACCGGGTCCCTGCTGCAGGGCCGATCGCTCACCGTCATCTTCGACTTCCCCGGGGCGCAGGTCCCGGTGGGCGGTGAGCGCAGGCAGCTGGCACTGGTCGTCTCCAACCTGCTGAGCAACGGCATCAAGTTCACCGAGGACGGGGGCGAGGTTCGCTGCGTGGTCAGGCGCGAGGGCGGCCTGGCCGTGCTCGAGGTCCGTGACAACGGGCTCGGCATCCCCGAGGAGGAGCAGGTCAACCTCTTCGGTCGGTTCTGGCGCTCCTCCACCGCCGTGAACCGGCACATCCAGGGCACCGGACTCGGCCTGGCGACCGCCCAGGCGATCGTCGCCGCCCACGGCGGCAGCATCGAGATCGACTCGAAGCACCTCGGCGGCACCACGGTCAAGGTCTCGTTGCCGCTGCGCCCGACCGACGACGACACCCGGGCGCCCCGGCCGGATCGGACGCGTCGCGAGCGCTCCACCCCGGCGCGTCCGCGGCGACCCGGTTCCCCCGGGCTCCCGGAGCTGATCCGGCGCTCCGGACACTGACCACCGCACCCAACTGACCACTGCGCCGACTGACTACTGCGCCGAACTGACTACTGCGCCGATCGCCCCGTGACGACCACACCGTGACGATCGCACTGGCCAGGCGTCCGGACGCACGCAGGGCGGGCCGAGAATCCTCGACCCGCCCTGCGCGCGTGTGCTGTTCAGAAGACTGTGTTGATCAATCTGGGCTGGTCAATCTGGGCTGGTCAGACGGCCCGGTTGACGGCGCTGATCACGGCCTTCAGCGAGGCGGTGACGATGTTGGCGTCCAGACCCACGCCCCAGACGATCTTCTCGCCAACCGCGCACTCGACGTACGCCGCGGCGATCGCGTCGCCACCCTCGCTCAGGGCGTGCTCGGCGTAGTCCAGGACGCGCACGTCACCGCGCTCGGCGTAGAC
>JAZQNT010000543.1:0-2014 GCA_045627505.1 Nocardioides sp. | reverse complement strand
GGTGAACGCGATGGCCGGCGGCGCGCTCGCCTTCCTGATGTTCTGGGGCGACACCTCCTCGCGCGAGGAGATCATCTTCTGGCAGATGGGCTCGCTCAACGGTGCGCGCACCGCGCAGCTGTGGGTGGTGGCCCCGGTGGTGCTGGGCGGCGTCGTCGCTGCCTGCATGATCGCCCGCAAGCTCGACCTGCTCGCACTGGGCGACAAGTCGGCGCGCCACGTCGGCGTCGACGTCGACAGGTTGCGGGCGTTGAGCATCGTGGTGGTCGCCGTGCTCACCGCCGGTGCGGTCGCCTTCGCCGGCATCATCGCGTTCGTCGGGCTGATCGTCCCGCACCTGCTGCGGATGGTGGTGGGGCCCGGGCACCGCGCCCTCGTGCCCGCCAGCGCCCTGGGTGGCGCCGTGCTCCTGGTGCTGGCCGACCAGTGGGCCCGCACCGCCATCGCCTACGCGGACCTGCCGATCGGCATGGTCACCTCGCTGGTCGGTGGACCGATCTTCTTCTGGCTCCTGCGCCGGGCCCGTCGCACCGCCGGGGGGTGGGCCTGATGACCAGGAACCGCACCCTGACGAAGCCTGCCCGGGCGACCCCCACCCCGTCGACGGAGACCGCAGTGGATTCTGGCCCCGCCACCGACATCGGCACCACTGGCACCGACGCTGGCTCTGGCTCTGGCTCCGGCACCGCCGCGGCGCTGAGCGCGCGTGGCATCGAGGTTCGCTTCGGTGAGCGCAGCGTGCTGGCCGGCGTCGACCTGGACGTGCGTCACGGAGAGGTGATCGCCCTGGTCGGGCCGAACGGTGCCGGGAAGTCGACCCTGCTCTCCGTGCTCGCCGGTGACCTCGAGCCGTCCGCGGGCGAGGTCCACCTCGACGGCCTGGCCGTCACCGGGCAGAAGCCGGCGGCGCTGGCGCGTCGTCGCGCGGTGCTGGTGCAGAAGCAGAGCCTGGCCTTCGGGTTCCGCTCCCGCGAGGTGGTGGAGATGGGCCGCTCGGTCTGGCACCGGACACCCAAGGCCGAGCAGGACGACGAGATGGTCGACTGGGCGATGCAGATCGCCGACGTGACCCACCTGTCCGACCGCGTGGTCCCGACCCTGTCCGGCGGTGAGCAGGCGCGCGTCGCCTTCGCCCGCCTCCTGGCCCAGGACGTCGAGGTGCACCTGCTCGACGAGCCCACCGCCGCCCTCGACATCAAGCACCAGGAAAGCGTTCTGCGCCAGGCCCGGGCCAGCGCCGAGCGCGGCGCGGCCGTGGTGGTCGTGCTGCACGACCTCAGCCTCGCCGCGGCCTGGTCCGACCGGATCGCCGTGCTGTCGCGGGGCGCCATCCGCGCGGTCGGCAGCCCGGAGGACGTCCTGACCCCCGAACTCGTGAGCGAGGTGTACGAGCACCCGTGCCACGTGTTCAACCACGAGGGGAACCTGCTCGTCGTGCCCCTTCGCTCGCCCCGAACCTCCGAGGAGGAGTCGTGAACAAGACCGTCCGTGGCGTGCTCGCCCGAGCTGCCGTGGTGGCCGTGCTCGCCGCATCCGCCCCCGCGCTCCTCGGCGCGCCGGCCCATGCTGCTTCATCCGTGACCGTCGACGCCGACGGCAAGGGCGCCGTGATCGACAAGACCTACTCGACCACCCTGAAGGTCTCCGGCAAGGGATTCCAGTCGGTCAAGGGTGGCCATGGCGGCATCTACGTGTGGTTCGGCACCGTGAACGGCAACTGGAAGCCGTCCAAGGGAGGCAAGTCGGGCGTCAACTACGTCTACGTCCCGGACTCCGAGGCGAAGGACAACGCCGGCTTCCAGCGCTACGTCGCCTACCCCGGTTCCAACACCTCCGCGGCAGCCAACGGCGGGACCATGAACAGCAAGGGCAGCTGGTCCACCCGGCTCGTCGTCCCGGGCCCGAAGTTCGAGGCGGTCGGTCGCAACGGCAGCACCACCGTGGACTGCCGCAAGGTCACCTGCGGCGTCATCACCATCGGCGCGCACGGCGTCCGCAACGGCAACAACGAGAC
>JAZQNT010000542.1:0-1643 GCA_045627505.1 Nocardioides sp. | reverse complement strand
CTGCGGGGAATCCAACTTCGATTTCCTTGAAGCCGACCTCCAGCAGGACCTTATAATACTCCAGTTTCTCTTCCAGGCTCATGGGAATAACCAGACTCTGGTTTCCGTCACGCATATCGACGCTGCACCAGATCGGCGCCTTTTCGATATAGGCCCGCTCCGGGCTCGCGCACCAGTTGGACAGCTTCACCCACAACACCACCGAGTTCCTCCGCCGCGAGCAGGACGTCCTGCTCCACGGGCGGGGCGTGCCGAGCCTCGCCTCCAAGGTCGCAGGCCGCCCGGTGGTGGTCGTCGTCCCCGGCGCTGACTTCGAGGCCCAGCTGAAGCGCGTGCGGCGCTTCGTGGCGGAGCAGAAGCCGGTGGTGATCGGTGTCGACCGGGCCGCCGAGCACCTCCGCGAGCGACGCATCCAGCCCGACGTCGTCGTGCTCTCCGCCTCCGACACCAGCGACTCGGTGAGCGCGAAGACGCTGCGCCAGGCTGCGGACGTCGTCGTCCGCGTCGACCGGGGTGCCCCACGTCAGGTGGCCGAACGGTTCAGCAAGCTGGGCGTGCGTCCGCGGGCCTTCGAGTCCACGGCGACCACCGAGGACGTGGCGCTGCTCCTGGCCGACGCCGGCGGGGCGTCGGTGATCGTCGGCGTGGGGATGCACGCGACCCTGTCGGACTTCCTGGACCGCCAGCGCGCAGGCCTGGCCAGCACCTACCTCACCCGCCTCAAGGTCGGACCGCGTCTGGTGGACGCCACCGCCGTGGGCACCGTCTACTCGGGCCGGGTCCGCCCGCGGCACCTCGTCGCCGTGCTGCTCGCCGGCCTCGTCGCCGTCGCGGCGGCCGTCAGCACCACACCCGTCGGCCAGGAGTGGTCCGACGACCTCTCCGACCGCACCAGCTCCGTCATCGACACCATTCAGGGGAAGCTCTCGTGATCTCGTTCCGTACCCATGTCGTCACCCTGGTGGCGGTGTTCCTCGCGCTCGCCGTGGGCGTGGTCCTCGGCGGGGGGCCGCTGAGCGAGCTCGGGCGGGGCGAGGGGGAGAACACTGCTGCGCTGGAGGCGAAGCTGGACGCCGCGCGGGTCGACGCCGCATTCGGGGCGGACTTCGCCTCCGAGGTCTCGAGCACGCTGCTCCCCGGAGCGCTCAAGGGCCGCGACATCGCCCTCGTGACCTTCCCCGGGGCGCGACCCGCCACGGTCGAGGCCCTGACCGGGCTGGTCAAGCAGGCCGGCGGCACGGTGACCGCCGTGCAGGAGGTGGGCTCGAGCCTGGTCAACACCGGCGAGAAGTCGCTGGTCGACACCCTCGGGTCCCAGCTGATGGGACAGGTCCCGTCCGGTTCGGTGACTGCCTCGGCCAGCACCTACGAGCGGGCCGGTGAGCTGCTCGCGCTGACCCTGGCCACCGACCGCGTGCAGGGTGACGAGCCGACCTCCCAGACGAAGGCCGTCGCCGACGGGCTGAAGGGCGCCAACCTCGTGCCCCAGGCCGGCGCGGTGTCCCAGCGGGCTCCGCTGGTGCTTGCCGTCCTGGGCGAGGAGGTGACCGGTAACGGTGGCGACGACATCGTGGCCGGGTATCAAAAGCGGAAAACTCCTCGTTGCCCGTCAGGTTCCCCTTCTCCAGAACGGTTTTGCAGAC
>JAZQNT010000541.1:0-4366 GCA_045627505.1 Nocardioides sp. | reverse complement strand
CGAGGCGCCCTGCCTGAAGTACCTGGACCAGGCGCACCAGCGTCTGCAGGAGGAGCGCGACGCACGAGCCGGGTCGCCGCAGGACTCCTGACGCCGGCCGCCGGCACCACACGCCGGCCCAGAGGTTCAGCCCGCGAGGCGGTCCGTCGCGGGGCAGTCCGTCGCAGGGCAGTCCGTCGCCAGGCAGCCGCTCGACCGGCCGGTCACTCGACGAGGACGCCCGCGCGGTGCACCTCGCGGTGCACCTCGTACACCGCGGCGTTGCGGTGCAGCGCGAGCACCTCGTCCCGGGAGAGCTCCCGGCGCACCTTGGCCGGGACGCCGGCCACGAGCGTGCGCGGCGGCACCTCCATGCCCTCGGTGACCAGGGCACCGGCGGCCACGAGGACCTCGTCCCCGATGACCGCGCCGTTCATCACGGTGGCACCCATGCCGACCAGCACGTGGTTGCCCACCGTCGCGCCGTGGATCACCGCACCGTGCCCCACCGAGACGCCCTCGCCCAGGGTGACCGGCTTGCCGGGGTCGACGTGGAAGACGCAGTTGTCCTGCACGTTGGAGCCCTTGCCGATGACGATCGGCTCGTTGTCGCCACGGAGCACCGCGCCGTACCAGACCGAGGCCCCCTCCTCGATCACCACGGAACCGACGAGGGTGGCGTTCTCCGCCACCCAGGCGGACGGGTGGACGGCGGGCTGACGGCCGGCGAGCGAGATCTTCATGGGCGGCACGCTACCGAGCCGACGACCCGGCCGACAGGACCTGGGGGTTTCCGGGACGAGGACGTTCCCGGGACGAGGCACGGAGAGCCGCACCGCACCCGGGGCCATGCTGGGCCATACCCACGCAGGTGCCGCCTCGGGTGCGACACCTCCGTCGTGGCAGGTCGTCCCTGCAGACGGCATGAAGACACCGCTGACCCAGGCGGCGACGCCGAGGTCGGGGAGGAACGTGGGCAACTCCTGCGTCCAGACCCATGCTCTCGCCGTGGCGGGCCTACTGCCCCGCGAGCCTCAGTCCCCTCGCGGCCAAGGGCGCTCCTGCCGGGCCTCGATGGCGACGTTGAACCGCCGAAGCAGGGTGCGGAACTGCTCGACGTCCTCGACCGGCCAGTCCTCCACCAGACCGGCGATCAGTTCCTGGAGGTGTGCACGGTGCTCTGCGAGTGCCTGCTCCCCTTGGGACGTCATCCGGAATCGGCGCACCAACCTTCCCTCGGAGCCGGCGAAGCGCTCGACCAGGCCGGCCCTCAGCAGTGCGGTCATCTGCCGGTGGATGGTGGAGGTGTCGAGCAGGAAGGCGTCCGCGAGCTCAGCGGTGCTCATGGGCCCCTCAGCCTCGAGCCTGCTGAGCAGGATGTATGCGCTGCGCTCGAGGCCGGCCTCGTTGCGGCGGCGCGCCAGGGCTGAGCTGTGCCGGGTGAGCAGCATGTGCTCCAGCGCGAGTTGCTCGATTCCTGCGTCCACTCCCGGCTCTCCTTCTTCTGGCGGCGCGACCGCGACCGCATGGTCATGCTTCCATGCCGGCCCCAGTCGATTTGATTGCTGCATGCAATTGCTTTGTATTATGCACGAACCCGCACAGAGAGCTTCTCATGACCACCTCCCCTGCCCCCCGGAAGAGTCCGCCCCGGGGCGCCCCTCACCGAGGCCCCGTCGTCCCGGTCCTCGCGTTCTCCGGCATCCTGGCCGCGATGATGCAGAGCGTCATCACCCCGCTCATCGCCGACCTGCCCGAGATCCTGGGAACAACCTCCTCGAACGCCGCCTGGGTGGTGACCGCCACCCTCCTGGTCGGAGCGGTCTGCATGCCCATCGCAGGACGACTCGGCGACATGTTCGGCAAGCGCCGGATGATCCTCATCTGCACGATCCCCCTCGCCGTCGGCTCGGCAGTCTGCGCGCTCGCCACCTCACTGCTGCCGATGCTGGTGGGCCGATGCCTCCAGGGCATGGGGATGGGCATCGTGGCGCTGGCCGTCTCCCTCATCCGCGAGGTGGTCAGCGCCGAGAAGGTGAGCGCTTCCTTGGCCCTGGTCAGCGCCTCGCTCGGCATCGGATCAGGTCTGGGCCTGCCACTGTCGGCGGCGGTCTCGCAGTACACGAGCTGGCGCGTCATGTTCTGGGTCTGCGCCGCGCTCGCCGCGCTGGCTGCTGTCGCCGTGGCGCGGGTCGTGCCCGAGGGACAGGCGGGCGCACGGGGCGAGAAGTTCGACTTCCCCGGCGCGCTCGGGCTCGCCGTAGGCCTGATCTCCCTACTGCTGGGTGTCTCGAAGGGCGCCGACTGGGGCTGGACCTCCCCTGCCACCCTCGGTTCGTTCACGGCGGCGGTCGCGGTCCTGCTCGTCTGGGGATGGTGGGAGTTGCGTGCCTCCGCGCCGCTGGTCGATCTGCGCACAGCCGCCCGCCCTCAGGTGCTCACGACCAACGCGGCGTCGCTCTTCGTCGGTTTCGGCATGTACGTCTCCATGCTGGTGACGCCCCAGATCATGATGCTGCCCACCTCCACCGGGTACGGGTTGGGACAGACGATGCTGGCCACGGGCATGTGGATGCTGCCCGGCGGCGTGATCCAGGTACTGCTGTCCCCGCTGGGCGGAAGGTTGCTCGACCTGCGCGGCCCGAAGTTCACCCTCGTGCTCGGCTCCTGCACCATCACCCTCGGCTATGTCGTCGCACTCTTCTCCATGGGCTCCCCGGCCACGCTGATGGTGGCCCACACGGTCGTCAAGGCTGGCGTCGGCATCGCGTACGGCGCCATGCCGACCCTGATCATGGGTGGGGTGCCGCGCAACGAGGTGGCGGCGGCCAACGGCTTCAACTCGCTGATGCGCACCCTGGGCACCTCGACCGGCGCCGCCGTGATCGGCGTGGTGCTGGCCCAGACGACGGTCTCCCTGGGCGGCGCGGAGATGGTCTCGCAGCACGGTGCCCAGATCGGCTACGGCATCGGCATCGGCATCGGCGCGGTCGGCGCGGTGATCGCGGTGCTCATTCCGCTGGCCCGCCGGTCACGGCCGGACCTGTCCACCGCTCCCACGGCCGCAGGGACCCCGGCGCCGAACGCCAGTCGCTGACCGGCCTTCGGCTCCCGGGACATGGCAGGGAGGGAGACGTGGGCAGGGAGACGCGGGCGGAGGGACGCGGGCAGGCGGCGTCAGTGCATGTCCAGTGCATGCCCAGTGCGTCCGGGGGCGTCCCACGGACTCCCGCGCCGACGGCACACGAGCGGGCTACCGTGCACGCATGGACACCTCCTGTGACACCTGCTGGGACACCTCCTGGGACGCATCCCGTGAGGCCTTCCACCGTGCCGCGCTCGACTGGGTGTCGCTGGTGCACGAACTGGGTGACGTCTGGACCCTCCCGGCGTTGGGCGAGTGGGACGTGCGTGCGCTCGTGGGTCACACCAGCCGTGCCCTGCTGACCGTGGAGACGTACCTGCAGACACCGGCCGACGCGGTGGAGGTGGCCTCCCCCGTCGGCTACTACCTCGCGACCCGTGCGATGGCGACCGGCCCGGAGGTGACCGCCCGGGGCGTCACGGCGGGCGAGGCGTTGGGCGCGGCACCCGCGCAATCCGTCGCCGACCTGGCCCACCGCGTCCTGGAACTCCTCGACGGCTGCACCGGGCACGAACTCCTCACGACCATGGCTGGCGGGATGGCGCTGCGCTCCTACCTGCCCACCCGCACCTTCGAGCTCACCGTGCACGCCCTGGACCTGGCGCGTGCGGTGGGCGCACGGTTCGAGCCCTCCCCCTCAGCCGCTCGTGAGTGCCTGGGACTGGTGGGCGGGCTCGCCGTCGAGGACGGCACCACGGGGTCGCTGCTGCTGGCGGTCACCGGACGCGGTGCCGCCCCGGGCTTCTCCGTCCTGTGACCGGGCTCAGTCCCGGGTTCCCGCGAGCGCGGCCTCGACTGCTGGTCGCACCCCGGCCGGCACGTTCGAGCGCGGCGCCCAGAAGCCCAGGGGCTGGTACCCGAGCTCCTGCACCACGTGGGTGATGTTGGACCACATCCGCTCCAGCCCCTCCGCGCTGCGTCCGGTCCGGGCGACCACGTCGGCCACCACGTCAGCGCGCCGGATCGGTCGGCCCTCGTGGTCGTCGCGCAGCATCGCCACGTACGCCTCGACCACGACGGCGATCTCTTCGGGCTCCCAGGCGTTGCGCGCAGTGGGCGGCACCTGGACGCCGGGCGGCAGCACCCACGACTCGCCCTCGATCGCTTAACACGAACTTGAAACATGTTGTGCAGGTTGCAGGCTTTGTGTCATCATGACACGTTTCTCGGACTATTTCTTCTATAAGTGCTAAACAAGATTAAGAATAAAACATGTAAGAATATATTTTTTGAATCTTTAAT
>JAZQNT010000540.1:0-5872 GCA_045627505.1 Nocardioides sp. | reverse complement strand
CTTCCCGCCCCAGCAGCAGGAGCTGCCGGGCCTGACCGGAGCCATGACCCCGGCCCCGGACCACGGCGAGACCTCCTACGTCGGCTCCGGTCGCCTGACCGGGCGTCGCGCCCTGATCACCGGCGGCGACTCCGGCATCGGCCGGGCCGTGGCGATCGCCTACGCCCGGGAGGGCGCGGACGTGGCGTTCACCCACCTGCCCGAGGAGCGCGAGGACGCCGAGCAGACCCACGCCCTGGTGACCGCCGAGGGACGCACCTGCGTGGCGATCGAGGCCGACTTCCGCGACTCCGCCACCTGTGACCGAGTGGTCGCCACCTGCGTCGAGGTGCTCGGCGGCCTGGACGTGCTGGTGAACAACGCCGGCACCCAGGAGGCCCGCGCCTTCGGTCTGGAGAACATGGGCGACGACCGGATCGAGCGCACCGTCACCACGAACCTCTCCGCCGTGCTGTGGATGACGCGGGCCGCCCTCCCCCACCTCGGGCGCGGCGACTGCATCATCAACAACTCCTCGTTCCAGGCGTTCACCCCCTCTCCGACGCTGCTCGACTACGCCGCCACCAAGGCGGCGGTCAACAACTTCACCGCCAACCTCGCCGCCGACCTCGGCCCCCGGGGGATCCGGGACAATGCCGTGGTGCCCGGGCCGGTGTGGACGCCGCTTCAGCCGGCGAGCCAGCCCAGCAGCAAGATCGAGCAGTTCGGCGTCAGCACGCCCCTGGGCCGTTGCGCCCAGCCCGCAGAGGTCGCCCCCGCCTTCGTCTTCCTGGCCAGCGAGCGCGACGCCAGCTACGTCTCGGGCACCGTGCTGGGTGTCACCGGCGGCAAGCCGGTCTTCTGAGCCGGCCGTCCCCACGCGCGTCGGGCCCGAACTCCTCGTGGAGTTCGGGCCCGACGCGGTGCATCCAGGGCGGTCGCCGCGGTCAGTCCTTGCCGGCGTTCGCCTTCTCGGAGAGGCTCACGGCCTCGTTGACCAGCTTCTTGGCGTTCTCGAGGGCCTGGGCCCAGGCGACCGTGTCACCCGAGCGCTGGGCCTTGTCGGCCGCCTCGAACTGGGTCTCCGCCTGCGCCAGCTTGCCCCGGATCTGGTCGTCAATCGACCCGGTGGGCTTCCCCTCGGACGGCGTCTCCGGCTCCTGGTCCGGCCCGCCGGAGGAGTCCTCCACCCCCAGCACGTCTGCGATCGCGCCACGCAGGGTGGTGGCGATACCCACCCGACCGCCGTACGACACCAGCACGAAGCTCAGGATCGGGTAGCTGGACTCCGAGGAGTTGCGGGCGGCGTAGAGGGGCTGGACGTACATGAGACCGTCGCCCACCGGCAGCGTCAGCAGATTGCCGTACTGCGGCGTGATGCCACCTTGGTCGAAGGAGAACAGCTCGTCACGCACGTCCTGGTCGGACGCGATCTCGTTGGCCACCAGCGCCGGACCGTTGGTCCGTTCGTCGGCGAGCTCGAGCACCGAGATCTTGCCGTAGTCCTGACTCGTCGCGTCGGAGTTGACCGAGACGAAGGCAGCGAGGTTGTTCTTCTCGCGCGGCACGAAGACCGAGGTCAGCGACCAGACCTGCTCGGCGTCCGCGCCGTCCTCGCCCTGCTGGTTGGCGAAGAGGCGGTAGGGCGGCTGCAGGTTGCCCGCCGCGTTCGGGTCCTCCGGGACCTCCCACCGGTTGCTACCGGCGTACCAGTCCTTCGGGTCGGTGACGTGGTAGCGGGCGAACTGGTAGCGCTGGGCCTTGAACAGGTCCTCCGGGTAACGCAGGTGCGAGATCAGGTTCTCGGGGATCTCCGACCGGTCCTCGACCGTGCCGGGGAACGCCTTGCGCCACACCTTGAGGACCGGGTCCTCCTCGTCCCAGGCGTAGAGCTTCACCGTGCCGTCATAGGCGTCCACGGTGGCCTTGACCGAGTTGCGGATGTAGTTGACCTCGTCGGTCGGCAGCGTCTGGAAGCCGGTGTTGGTCTGCAGCGAGTCCTTGGTCATCTCCTCGAAGGAGGCCTTCTGGCTCAGCGGGTACTTGTCGGTGACGGTGTACCCGTCCAGCACCCACTGGATGCGGCCGTCGACGACCACCGGGTAGGGGTCGGAGTCGACGGTGAGCCAGGGGGCCACCTTCTCCACCATGGTCCGCGGGTTCCGGTCGTAGAGCACCTTGGAGTTCTCGTTGACGCGGCCCGACAGGATGAAGTTGGGCTCACCGAACTTCAGCGCGTACAGGGTCTTGGTGAACAGGTTGCCCACCTCCACGCCGCCCTTGCCGTCGTAGGTGGTGGTGGGGTTGGCCTTCTGGTCCTCGTCGCCCGAGGGCAGGTCGAGCTCGACGTCCTTGCCGCCCGCGCCCTTGCCGACCACGGAGTAGGTGGGGCTCTTCTCGCCGAAGTAGACGCGGGCCTCGTAGCCGCCGTCGGGGTTGAGCTCCTCCAGCGCCTTCTGGTCGGCCTGCTGACCCTCGGCCCACTGGATCACCGGGGCCTGGTTCTTGTCGTCGTCGGGACGCTGGTTGGCGTACGCGGCGATCATGCCGGTGCCGTGGGTGTAGACC
The DNA here is from genome assembly GCA_045627505.1 of Nocardioides sp. Lineage (GTDB taxonomy): Bacteria > Actinomycetota > Actinomycetes > Propionibacteriales > Nocardioidaceae > Nocardioides. The sequence continues at coordinate 3,325 of JAZQNT010000540.1, read as the reverse complement.
GTGGCCTGGTTGGTCCAGTTCTGGTCACCCGCCGCGAGGCCGGACTGGTCGATCTCACGGACACCGAGGACGACGGCGCGCTCCTTGCCGTCGAGCACGTACCGGTCGACGTCCAGGACGTCGGCCACCGAGTAGTAGGCACGGACCTGCTGCTGCTGCTCGAACGTCTTGCGCACCAGCTTGGGGTCGACCAGGGGCACCGAGGAGGTGGACGTCTCGAGGCTGGTGAGGGCCGAGCCCAGGTCGGGCGCCGACTGGTAGCGCGAGATCTCGATGTCCTCGAGGTCGTAGGCGGCGCGGGTGGCCTCGATGTTGCGCGAGATGTACTCGCTCTCCTTGTCGGCCTTGTTGGGCTCCACCTGGAAGCGCTGCACCATGCCGGGCCACAGCATGCCGAGCAGCACCGACGAGAGCGCCAGGAGCGCGATCCCGACGCTGGGCAGCATCCACGTGCGACGCCAGACGTTGAGGAAGAACAGGATCGCGCAGATCACTGCGATCCCGGCCAGGATGTTCTTGGCCGGCAGCACCGCGTTGTCGTCGGTGAAGTTCATGCCGGTGATCAGGCTGCCGCCCTGGCTCAGCAGGTCGAAGCGGTCGAGGTAGAAGTCCAGGGACTTCGCCAGCACGAAGACGCCGAGCAGGACCGAGACCTGGGCCTGGGCCGCGGAGGAGAAGCGGTCGCCGCGCACCTGCAGGCGCAGGCCACCGTAGAGGTAGTGCACCAGCACCGCGACGACGAGCGCCACCACGGTGAGGACCATCACGAAGTTGACGAGGTACTGCAGCCAGGGCAGCTCGAAGGTGTAGAAGCTGACGTCGCGACCGAAGTACGGGTCCTTGGTACCGAACGGCTCGGAGTTGCTCCACATCTTGAACTCGCGCCACTGGCCCGCGGCGCTGAGCGCGGCGAACAGCCCGACCAGGAGCGAGGCCCCGGCCAGGACCCATCCCTTCACCGGGGCGATCGCGGCGCGGTAGCGCTCGACCGAGTCCTGGGTGGTGGTGATCGGTGCGTAGAAGGGCCGGAACCGGAAGGCGATCCAGATGTTGAGTGCCACCACCGCGGCGGCGAGCGCGCCGAACGCGACAGCCAGCACGATCCGGGTCACGACCAGCGAGTTGAACACGCCGGAGTAGTCGACCGAGCCGAACCAGAGGCGCTCGGTCCAGAACGACGCGAACGCGCTGAGCAGCACGAAGCCGAGGCCCAGCACACCCACGGTGATGGCCAGGGCACGCGTGCGCCGCGGCTGACCAGCGGGCGGCGCGACCGGGCCGCGACCCCCGCCGGCGGGAGGATTCCCGAACAGGTTGCTCATCGTCCAGCCTCGCTGTTGTCCGTATTGGCGTTGGGGTTGGCGTTGGGGTTGTCGTTGGCGCCGGCGTCGCCGGCGTCCAAGGTGTTCAGCACCAGCTCGAGGAGTCCGGGCACGAGGTCGGTGCCGTCGACGACCGACATCTCGTCGTCGTGCGACTTCAGGCGCAGCGCGCAGTAGGTGGAGCCGGAGCGGGTGGCACCGGCCACCATCCGGACCTCCTGGCGCAGCGGGTGGTTCTTCGCGAACTCCGCGGCCTCCACCGGGTCGGACGGGATCTGGGCGTCCACCTCGGGCGGCAGCACCAGGCGCTCGACCACCACCGCGCTGCCGTCGACGCTCTCGGGCCACACGATCGTCTCGAGCACCTGCTCGATCGGGTTCTCCGGGCCGTACTGCTGCTGCTCCACCGCGGTGAGCGCGCCCTCGACCTTGGGCGCCTCCAGCCCCATGGCGACAGCCATCTGCGGCTCCGCGGCGATGAAACGCGCGGTGTCGACGAGGGCGTACAGACGTGCGGGCTGGTCCCAGCCCTCACGTCCCACGTGCGCCTCGATCTCCAGCACGGCGGAGGCCAGGGCGGGGTCGGACAGCGTGGTCAGCGGCTCCGCGTCCCCCACGGCCTCGTTGGTCTCGGTCGGCTCGTTGCTCACTTCGAGGAGTTCCTCTCACAGGTGGGAAGGGCTACGTCGTGGTCTTCGCCCCACGACTGGACGGACGCCAAGGCGTCATCAAAGTTCTGGACCTTGACGAGCCGCATGTCACCGGCGCGGGCGCCGAGGGCTTCGTCGCAGTTGCCGGCGGGGACGAGGAAGATCTCCGCACCCAGCTCGCGCGAGGCGGCGATCTTCTGCTGGATGCCGCCGATCGCTCCGACCGCGCCGTCGAGGCTGAGGGTGCCGGTGCCGGCGATCTTGCCTCCCTCGGTGAGTGCTCCCGGGGTGAGCGTGTCGTAGACGCCGAGCGCGAAGATCAGGCCGGCGCTGGGGCCACCGATCGACGGGTTGACCCGCAGCTGCACCTCGAGGGGCAGGTCGAGGTCGCGGCCCAGCATGGCGCCGATCCGCTGCTTGCCGTCCATCGTCGTGGGCGTGACCTTCAGCTCCACCTGCTTGCCGTCGCGCTCGACCACGATCGGCAGCGGGACGTCCGGCTCCGCCTTGTCCACCTGGGCAATCACGACGTCGGCGCTGGTGGCATCGACCCCGTCGACGGAGATGATCCGGTCGTCCTTCTGCAGGACACCGTCCGCGGGCGCGCCATCGGTCACGTCCAGGACCGCCACCACCTCGCCGACGTCGTAGCCGAGGCGGTCCAGCGCCACGGCCGTCGCGACGTCCTGCGAGGAGGCCATCTGGCGGGCGCTCTCCTCTCGGCTCGACTCGGCGGTCTCGCCCTTGGAGTAGACGGCGTCGTAGGGGTAGACGGCCTCGTCCTTGTCGAACCAGGAGGCCATCACCTCGAAGATGTTCACCCGACGGTCGGCGCGGGTCACGTAGACCGTGGTCATCACCAGGCTGCCGTCGTCGGGGTAGGTCTTGGCTCCGGTGACCTCGATCCGCGGCTGGCCGTCGTCGGAGGCGAGCACGTCGACGGTGATTCCGGGCGAGTAGGTGACGTACGGCAGGGGCGCGAAGAGGGCGGCCAACCACAGCGCCAGTACGAGGGGCACGGCAAGCACTGCCGCCAACGTCCGCTGACTCATGGCGCCAGCCTCTCAGACGGGCCCCAAGGCATCACGTTCGCGGCCCTCACCCGCCGGCCACCGGACTCCCGGGGGACGCACCCTCCGCACCCGCCTGGACCTGTCGGGTCGGACGCACCGCGATCCCGGTGCTCCGCTCACGTGGCCGCTCGGGCAGGCGCTCTTGCAGCATTGTCTTTTTTCTTTTTTGTAATATCAATGTCATACGGACGAGCCGGATGGTTGAATCCGTATGACATGTTACAATCTCTTTTAGGTGACGAAAGATATTCTCAGATGATGTTGATATTGCAAAACATAC
>JAZQNT010000539.1:0-4155 GCA_045627505.1 Nocardioides sp. | reverse complement strand
GTCCACCAGGTTGCCCGAGGCGTCCTTGACGACCGCGGTCTCCACGATCTGGGCCAGCGCCTTGCCGCGCAGGATCTCCTGGACCAGGTCGGGGATGTGGTTGTGCTCGAACATGTGGTTCGCGAACTCCTGCGGGTCCTGACCGGACTGCTGGGCGCGCATCACCATGTGCTGCGAGAGGTCGTTCTGGTCAACACCGAGCTCCTCCTTCTTCGCCACGGCGTCGAGGAGGAACTGGGCGGTGATGGCGTCGCGGACGCGGCGGTCGAGGTCGGCCTCGAACTCCTCCTGGGTCTGGCCCTCGTCCTCGAGGTACTTCTCCATGGTGAGGCCGGCGAACATGAGCTGCTGCTCGACGTTGGCACGACGCGAGTTGAGCTCGTCGGTGACCAGGGTCTCGGGCAGCGCCACGGAGACCTTCTCGAGGAGGGCCTCGAGGACGGCGTCGCGAGCCGCTGCGGCCTGCTCGAGGCGCTTGTTGCGCACCAGGCGCTCGCGCACGTCGGCGGTGAGCTCCTCGACGGTGTCGAACTCGGAGGCGAGCTGGGCGAACTCGTCGTCGAGCTCGGGCAGCTGCTGCTCCTGGACGGCGGTGACCTTGACGGTCACGTCGACGTCCTCGCCCACCAGGTCGCCACCGACCAACTGCGAGGAGAAGGTCTTCTCGTCCTCGGCCTTCATGCCGGCGAGGGACTCGTCGAGTCCGTCGAGCATGCCGCCACGGCCGACCTTGTAGGACATGCCGGAGACCTCGCCGCCCTCGACGGTCTCGCCGTCCTTGGCAGCCGCGAGGTCGATGGTGACGAAGTCGCCGTCAGCGGCGGCGCGCTCGACGTCGACCAGGGTGCCGAAGCGCTCACGCAGGGTCTGCAGCTGCTCCTCGACGTCGGCGTCGGTGACGACGACGTCCTCGACCTCGGCCTCGACGCCGTCGTAGTCGGGCAGGTCGAACTGCGGCTTGACGTCAACCTCGGCGGTGAACTCGATGGAGTCGTTGTCCTCGAGCTTGGTGACCTCGATCTCGGGCTGCGCCAGCGGCTCGAGGTCCTCGGCCTGGAGGGCCTCCATGTACTTGGCCGGGATGGCCTCGTTGATGGCCTCGTTCAGAACGACGCCACGGCCGACCTGGCGGTCGATGACCGCGGCCGGGACCTTGCCACGGCGGAAGCCGGGGACGTTGATCTGCTGGGCGATCTTCTTGTAGGCCGCGTCGAGGCTCGGCTTGAGCTCCTCGAAGGGCACCTCGACGGTCAGCTTGACCCGCGTCGGGTTCAAGTTCTCGACGGCGCTCTTCACAGGTGTTCTCCTATCGATGGTGGTGCGGGTTCGTGTGCCCGTCCAGGGCTTGGTGCCGCGATCAGCGCGGCGGGTCCGAACGGGCAGATCTTCGCAACCGCTCGCCTACGGCGGGGTCACGCGGGGCCCGGCAGATTTGTCCACCGACCAGACTACTGGGCAGGGTCGGCAGCACGTAAATCCCCCGTCCGCCCAGCACTGTGCCGCCCACGCCGGTGTCCGCCCCTCAGGTGCGAACACGACGAAGACCAGGGCCTGCGGGAGCCAGGGCCTGCGGGAGAACCAGGAACGCACGAGAGCCCCACGCGTGGCACGCCGTGGGGCCCAGGCAGAGTTCGTGAGTCGGCAGAGTTGGCGAGTCGACAGAGTTGGCGAGTCGACAGAGTTGGCGAGTCGACAGAGTTGGTGAGTCGGGGCGACAGGACTCGAACCTGCGGTCTCCTGCTCCCAAAGCAGGCGCGCTAGCCACTACGCTACGCCCCGCCAGAGGCCGGGAGTGGAGACTCGGAAACGCCTCCCCCGCGGCTCCTGGAGCGGATGACGGGAATCGAACCCGCGTAATCAGTTTGGAAGACTGAGGCTCTACCATTGAGCTACATCCGCGCGCACCGTCGAACCCATCCATCAGCGGACGCCTCGGTGCGGATCACATGTTGCCACACCACTGCGCGGTGCTCGCAACTCGGGTCGGCTTTTCCGACGCTTTCCGGCGCTTCGGTCGGGTGCAGGGCTCAGAGCACCCGGCGGTGCACGACGAGCAGGGCCCGGTCGTCCCCGGGGACGTCGACCGCGTCGATCAGCCTGGCAGCACCGTTCTCGAAGTCTCCGCGCAGCACCCGGTCGGCCTGGCCGAGCAGGTGGTCGATGCCGTCGGAGATGTCGCGCTGGCGGGTCTCCACCAGACCGTCGGTGTAGAGGAGCACGGCGTCACCCCGACGTAGGTGGCCACGCACCACCGGGTACTCGGCGTCCTCGATCAACCCCAGGAGCGGACCGCCGCTCTCGAGGAGCCCCCAGGTGCCGGCGCCGGCGTCGTGCACCGCGGCGGGCGGGTGCCCCGCGGAGCGGACCTCGTAGTCGCCCGTGAACAGGTCGAGCGAGACGTGGATGGCGGTGGCGAAGCCCTCGGGCCAGTCCTGACGGATCAGGTACGCGTTGGCCGCGCCCAGGAACTCCGCGGGGGGCAGGGCTCCCATCAGCCCTCCGAACGCCCCCGAGAGCAGCAGCGCCCGGGTGCCCGCCTCCTCGCCCTTGCCGGACACGTCGACCACGACCAGCTCCAGGCGGTCGTTGCCCGATCGCGAGGCCACGACGAAGTCGCCGGCGAACGCCGTCCCCCCGGCCGAGCGCAGCTCCCAGACGACGTGCCAGTCACGCGGGAGCACGGGGATGCGGCCCTGCTTCAGGATCCGGTCGCGCAGGTCGACGAGCATCGACTCGCCGCGCAACCCACCGACGCCCAGGCGCGAGCGCCGGAACGACGACAGCAGCACGATGAAGCCGATGGCGAAGATGATGGCGATGGCCATCGCCGTGCGCGGCGTCATGTCGGTCTGCTGGGTGACGGTGATCGCCAGCACGAGCAGCACGAAGACCACGAACCACGGCAACTGGCGCGGCCCCAGGACGAGGCTGCCCACCACCAGCGGGAGCACCAGCGCGATCAGCGGCACCACGCTCGGGAAGGCCAGGATCCACACCGCCACGAACAGCGTGACAGCCACCAGCGCGATCAGCTCAGCGGACCAGCCCGCGCGGAGGAAGCGCTGGCGCAGGTCTCGGCCCCGGCGCGACGCAGCGTCGAGAGTCACCCTCTTCAGCGTCATTCCCGTCCTCGCGCTAGGTCCGGGCCACAGCCTAGGCCCGGGGCCGCGGGGCAGGCTGGCATTTCGAGCACCAGAAGAGGTTGCGTCCCACCAGGGTGCTCGACCTGACCGGGGTGGCACACACGTGGCAGGGCATCCCCGCACGGCGGTAGACGTAGACCTCTCCCCCGTGGTCGTCCTTGCGCGCCGCGCGGCCCATCACCTCGGGCGTGTGCTCGTGACGCACGGTGTCGATCCGCCCCGTGTCGACGCCGGTGGTCATCAGGACGACGAGGTCGTCCCAGATCGCCGTGAACTGCGCCCGGGTGAGGCTGCTGCCGGCGCGCAGCGGGTGGATGTGGTGTCGGAACAGCACCTCCGCGCGGTAGACGTTGCCGACCCCGGAGATCACCTTCTGGTCCATCAACAGGTCGCCAATGGGACGGGTGGAGCGGCGCACGGCGGCCCACACCACCGCCGGGTCGCCGTCGGGGCGCAACGGGTCGGGACCGAGGGTGGCCAGCACCTGCGCCACCCGCTCGGGGCCGACCAGGTCGCACCGCGTCGCACCACGCAGGTCGGCGTAGGCGTGCTCGGTGGCCAGCCGCAGCCGCACCGCACCCACCGGTTCGGGCACCTCGGCCACCCCGCGGGTGACGTCGAACTTGCCGATCAGGCCGAGGTGGACGTGCACGAACCGGTCCGGTTCGAACTCGATGAAGAGCTGCTTGCCCTTCGCGTCGGCTCCCAGCAGGACCGCGCCGCCGAGCTCACGAGCCCCGACGGCGAAGCGGCCCCGCGGGGAGGAGACGCGCACCGGCTGGCCCTGGAACGCCTCGTCGAGAAGTCCGGCCAGCCGCCGCAGGGTGTGTCCCTCAGGCACTCAAGAATCGTTTCGGCTCAGGCCTCGGGCCCACGGAGCGCCGACTCCGGGAGCGGCGGGAGCTCGCGCGTCTGCTCGTAGTCAGACATCTGGGCGATGCGGCGCACGTGCCGCTCGTCGTTCGTGAACGGGGTCTTGAGGAAGATGTCGATGAAGCGGGTCATCTCCTCG
>JAZQNT010000538.1:0-6210 GCA_045627505.1 Nocardioides sp. | reverse complement strand
GGGATCGGGAGCTGGGACCGGCAGGTGGGATCGGCAGGTGGGATCGGCAGGTGGGATCGGGAGGTGGATCGGGCGTCGGACCAGGGGGATCAGGAGGTGGGTTCGGGCGTGGCGGAGGCGCGTCCGCGCAGCAGCTGGGCGGCCAGGGTTCCCAGCAGGCCGGCTGCGACGGCCACCGCGAAGCCAGCGGCAGCCCCGTGGGCATCGATCAGGGCGCCGCCGATCGCGGCTCCGGGGGCCACCCCCGCCACCAGACCGGTCTGCACGACCGCCATGCCTTCGGTCAGGCGCTCCGCCGGAACGCTCAGCTGCACCAGGGTGAGCGCGGCGATCAGGGTGGGGGCGATGACGCAGCCACCGCACAGCAGGGTCAGTCCCAGCAGCAGCGGGGAGTCGATGAACACGAGGGGCACCATCGCCAAGGTCAGCAACCCCATGCCCACACGGACCCGCGCACGTGACCCGAGGCGCCAGCGAACGGCCCCGGAGGCCAGACCGCCGCAGAGACTTCCGGCCGCCCAGATCGCCAGCAGGGGGCCGGCCAGACCGGTGGCGCCGCGCTCGTCGGCGAACGCGAGGGTGGCCACCTCCGCGACGCCGAAGAGCGAGCCCAGCGACAGGCTCACCACGGCCAGGGGTGCGAGCGTCGACCACCCCAGGGCCGGGCGCCGGCCCGCGCCGGGGATGCGCGGGCGGGCCGGGGGAGCGGTGTCCGTCCGGGAGGCCAGGAGCAGGGTCCCCACCACGCCCGCCCCCGCGGCCGCGGCCAGTGCCGCGGCGGGGTGCCACCCGATGGCCAGGGTGGTGACGAGCACCGGTCCGACCACGAAGACCAGTTCGTCCAGGACGGACTCGAGGGCGAAGGCGGTCTGGAGCTCTCGCCCGGAGCCGAGGACGTACGCCCACCGGGCCCGGACGCAGGCACCGATCTGGGGAAGGAAGGCCCCGGCGAGGGCCGCGGCGGTCCACACGAGCCACGTGCTCCTCTCGGCAGCCACCGCCAGCACGAGCAGGGTCAGGGCGGCCGCGAAGCCGACGACGGCCACCGTCAGGACCCGCCCCTGGCCGAGCCGGTCGAGCAGCCGTCCGTGCAGGACCGCGACCGCGGCCTGGGCCAGGACGTAGACGGCCGCGACGGTGCCCGCGAGCCCGTACGAGCCGCTCACGTGCTCCACCAGGAGGATCAGGCCGAGCCCGACCGTGGACGACGGGAGCCGGGCCAGGAGGGCCGAGGAACTGAATGCGAGGGCGCCGGGACGTGACAGCACCCGGCGGTACGGGGAGAACATCGCGCCAGATCCTACGCGGCTCCAAGGCGTGGGAAAGCGACCCGGGAGTCACGGCCTGTTGCCCACCGTGGCCCTTCCCTACCATGGGGGGCATGACCCCACCTCTCGGCTCCGACGTCGCCCCCTACGACGCGCTTCTCCTGCTCTCCTTCGGTGGGCCCGAGAAGGCCGAGGACGTCGTCCCCTTCCTGGAGAACGTGACGCGTGGCCGAGGCATCCCGAGGGAGCGGCTCGAGGAGGTCGGCCAGCACTACTTCGGTTTCGGTGGGAAGTCACCGATCAACGACCAGAACCGGGCGCTGCTCGCCGCCGTGCGGGCGGACCTCGCGGCGGCAGGCGTCAACCTACCCGTGTACTGGGGCAACCGGAACTGGGACCCCTACCTGAACGATGCGGTGGAGCAGATGAAGGCCGACGGGGTCACCCGGGCCGCGGTCTTCACCACCTCCGCCTACTCCTCCTACTCCTCGTGCCGGCAGTACCGGGAGAACCTCTACGACGCGAGGGCGGCCGTGGACGGGGCGCCGCGGTTGGAGCGGTTGCGGCAGTACTACAACCACCCGGGTTTCGTGGAGCCGTTCGTTGACGCCACCCTGACGTGCTTGGCCGACCTGCCCGACGAGGTGCGCGGTGAGGCACGCCTGGTCTTCGTCACCCACTCCATCCCGACAGCGATGAACGACGGCTCCGGTGCGGGGGGCGGTGCCTACCTGCGTCAGCATGAGAGCGTCATGGCGGTGGTCGCGCAGGCCGTCGCCGCGCAGACCGGCACCATCCGGGAGCACGAGCTTGTCTTCTGCTCCCGTTCGGGCGCACCGCACGTGCCGTGGCTCGAACCCGACGTGAACGACCGGCTCGAGGAGCTCGCCGGCCAGGGCGTGCGTGCGGTCGTGATGGTCCCCATCGGATTCGTCTCCGACCACATGGAGGTGGTCTACGACCTCGACACCGAGGCCATGGCCACCGCCGAGCGTTTGGGGCTCCAGGCGCGTCGGGCCGCGACGCCGGGCACGGACCCGCGGTTCGTGGCGATGGTCCGGGACCTGGTGCTGGAGCGGGCCGCCGCCGAGCGTGGCGAGGCGGTCACCCGCACCGCGGTGGGCAGTCTGGGCGCAGGGCCCGACCTGTGCGTTCCCGGTTGCTGTCCGAACCCGCGGGGTCCGCGGCCGGCGCTCTGCGGCCGTGACTCCGACCTGTCGGACGGGGCCGCTCCTGGGGCAGCGTCGACCGAGGCTCCGGCCGGAACCACGACCCAGACCGCGACCCGGACTCCGTCTTCCGACGTCGAGGCCCTCGACCCCGTGCACCTGCGGGACGTCGCGGTGCGGGTCGCGACGGCGGCGGCGAACCTGGTCCGCGAGTTCACCGCCGGCGTGGTCAGCGTGGCTGACACCAAGTCCAGCGCGGTCGACGTCGTCACCGAGGCTGACCGCCGCGCGGAGGAGTTGGTGCGTCGACTGCTCGCCGAGGAGCGTCCCGATGACGCGGTCCTGGGGGAGGAGGAGGGGGCTCGCGCAGGTACCAGTGGGGTGCGCTGGGTGGTCGACCCCGTCGACGGCACGGTGAACCTGCTCTACGGGCTCGAGGAGTTCGCGGTCTCCCTGGCCGCAGAGGTGGACGGCGAGTCGCTGGCGGCGGCGGTGGTCGAGGTCACGAGCGGCACCGTCTACGCGGCGGCCAGGGGTCTGGGGGCCACCCGCAACGGCGTCCCCCTGCAGGTGCGTGCCAGCACCACCCTGGAGCAGTCGCTGGTCCTGACGGGGTTCGGGTACCGCAGCGAGGTGCGCGCGCACCAGGGCCGCTGCGTCGCCGAACTGCTGCCCAGGGTCCGGGACATCCGGCGCCTGGGCTCGTGCGCCCTCGACCTGTGCCACGTGGCTGAGGGGCGGGCGGACGGCTACGTCGAGGACGGCCCGCGGGTGTGGGACTACGCCGCAGGCCGGTTGGTGCTCACCGAGGCGGGAGGACGGTTCGCGATCATGCGCGGGCCGCTGTCCGACGAGCTCGAGGACTGGGACGAGGAGTCTGTCCTGGTTGCGGCGCCCGAAGCGTCGTTCGACCAGTTCACGGGGCTCCTGCGGGAGTGCGGCTTCATCGTCTGAGAGGCGTTCGCAGTGCCGCGAGGTGTGAGGTTCACACCACATGCCGGACGGAGGAATAGGACAGCGGGATAACGGGTTCGACACGACTGGGGACGCCGGTGATGCGTCTACAGCCTTCATGGGGCACAATCCTCGCGCCGAGAGATGGCTCGGGCCGTACCACGGCAGAACAGTTTCGGGACACGGAAGAAGACATGGCGACCGACTACGACGCACCTCGCAAGAACGAGGAAGACCAGAGCGAAGAGAGCATTGAAGAGCTCAAGGCGCGCCGACACGACAAGAACTCCGGCAAGGTCGACGAGGACGAGACCGAAGCCGCTGAGTCCTTCGAGCTGCCCGGAGCGGACCTTTCGCACGAGGAGCTCGCCGTCGAGGTGAAGCCCAAGCAGGAGGACGAGTTCACCTGCATGAGTTGTTTCCTCGTGCACCACCACTCCCAGCTGGCGGACGCGGAGAAGCAGATCTGCCAGGACTGCATCTGACGCAGTCCACCGCTCGCTGTGAGCAGCACCGTTGACGTGACGAGGCCGCATCCCTGATGGGATGCGGCCTCGTGTCGTCAGGGGCCGGCCAGACGGCCCAGCCGACCAGACGGTGCAGCCAGAGGGCCGAGCCCGGCCAGCCAGAGGGTCCAGCTCCGGTCCGGTCAGACCTGGGGCGCCGCGGCGGACGCCAGCTGGCCGTCCTTGCGCATGCCCGGGGGGAGTTGGCCGGTGGAGCGGGCGTAGTAGCTCGCGGCCTTGCGGGTGGCGAGCATCTTGGCGAGGGCGATGAGCGTGCCGCTGACGACAGCCCAGGCCACCGCCTCGCGGATCTCCACGTCGGGGTCGGCGGGGTTCGACGGCGGGTTCTTGCCGGTCGCGGCGCGCCAGGTGGTGTCCAGCGTCCTCTTGGCGACGGCGGCCGAGCCCACCGCGGCGACGATCGAGAGCGCGCTCCACGCGGCGGACTTGTTCTTGCCCGACTTCTTGGCCGACTTCTTGCCCATGTGTCCTCCTGAGGTGTGGCCCCAGAGCCTACTGGCGACCGCACGGGAGGCTGTGCAGGGCTGGCGAGAAGGGGCCGCGTACTCCGGTCCGGTGCACGCGGCCGGGGGACTCTGCCGGTCAGGGGATCCTGCCGGTCTGGGGACCCTGCCCCTGGGGCCTCGGCTCAGAGGGTGGCGGCGACCCGGGCGCGCTGGAGCGCCTCGGCCAGCTGCTTCGGGTGGCGGGTGCTCACCAGCCAGTACGGAGCCGGGTCGTTCGGGTCGGTGATCTGCACCTTGACCGAGTTCTTCAGGTAGGGGCGCAGGACCATCAGGGCCCGGGCATCAGCCTCGACGCCCGCCACTGCCCGGGTGCGGTCTGCGTCCAGGTGCTCGACGGCGCCGATGTGGTGCAGCTCGATGCAGGCACGTCCGGCGCGGAAGGTGGAGTCAGTGACCTCGACGCGGGCGGAGTAGGAACGGTAGGCGCCCGCCATCAGCGCGACGATCAGCGCGGTCAGGCCCCAGACCAGTGCTTCGTACTGGGGGACCGCCACCACCAGCGCGAGCCAGAAGGAAGCGATCAGCATGATGCCCTGCACCCACCAGCGCAGCGGGACGTGCAGGCGTTCTTTGTACTCCACGGGCTCAGCCTAGGCGTGGGGCCAAGCAGGAGCCAGCCGGAGGGTCAACGGCGGCAGCGCCTGGTCGGTGGGGGGCCAGCGGTAGGGTCCGTGCCGTGACTGAGCTCGAGGTGCGCGTCGTCCGGTTGGACGCTGGTCTTCCCCTTCCCTCCTTCGCCCACCCCGGAGACGCCGGGGCCGACCTGCGCTCGACGGTGTCGGTGGTCCTGGCGCCCGGTGAACGGGCCCTCGTCCCCACGGGCGTGGCGATCGCGCTCCCGGAGGGGTACGTGGGGCTGGTGCACCCCCGGTCGGGGCTCGCCGCCCGCCATGGCCTGTCGATCGTGAACAGTCCCGGCACGATCGACTCCGGCTACCGCGGTGAGATCAAGGTGATGCTGATCAACCACGACCCCGTGGACGAGATCCGTCTGGAGCGTGGTGACCGGATCGCGCAGCTGGTCGTCCAGCGCTACGAGCGGGTGCGCTACGTGGAGGTCGCGGGACTGGACGACACCGCGCGCGGGGTGGGCGGTTACGGTTCCACCGGTGGTTTCGCCGGAGCCCGGTGATGCGCCGCCGCTCCCCGGAGGTCGTTGGGGAGTGGCACCCTAGAGAACGGGACGTCATGTCGTCCTGTCCGAACCCGTCAGCACCCCAGGAGCACCGGTGAAGATCCGCCGCAAGGCCGCGCAGTCCGACCCCACCACGCAGACCCCGCTGGTTACGTGCGGATTAGACGGTGTACGATAAGATCGGGATAACGACGGATTGGCGATGTGAAATGCGTATAAAAATCTGTCGATAAACCGAAGTGACCTAGTGATTCTGGATAATATTTCGCCTGTTGTAATGAGCGAAGTAACATCGTCGAAATAACTGGCTCTTCTGGTAAACCTTCAATTGAACGAATAATTTCTTGTAATGCTTTCGGGTGTACGGAATTTCCTGTTCCTTTAATAACAAGACCAAAATTCGTTACGAACTCGAAGAAACGCTCTAACTTCTCAGGCTTTGGATCTTCGTGAATACGGTAAAGGAACGGTAATTCCATATGGTGGAAATGCTCTGCTATTGTTTCATTCGCCGCAAGCATGAATTCCTCGATTAAACGCTCTGCTACTGTACGTTCACGTAGTACGATATCTGTTGGCCAACCTTCTTCATTGACAAGCACTTTTGATTCTTTGAAATCAAAGTCAATTGACCCACGACCCATACGTTTT
>JAZQNT010000537.1:0-8815 GCA_045627505.1 Nocardioides sp. | reverse complement strand
GCGGGCAGGACGAACATGCCCTTCTCCCACATCACGAGGGCCCCGATCTGGGCACCCAGTGACACCTGGGCCCCCCACTGCCACCCGTCTCGCACGAAGCGCACCGCGCCCCAGATGGACAGCAGCAGGAAGAACTGCAAGGGCAGGGTCTGCACAGCGGCAGCCCACCAGGTGGACCACGCGAGGCTGAGCGGAGTGAAGATGTACATGGCGTACGGCACCAGCAGCCAGCGGGACGAGCCGAAGAGCTCGCGCAGGACTGCCCACAGCATCAGCGAGACCCCCACCTGCATGAGGAGCACCGTGATCGCCGCAACGGTGAAGTTCGAACCCATGAAGTGGGAGAAGAACCAGATCAGCGCGTACTGCCCCACCTCGAGGTGGCCACCGTAGTCACGTACGAGGTAGTCCGAGCTGAAGCCCAGGCGGCGGGCCAGGTCGAGGTGGGCGAAGTCGTCCTGGAAGAAGTAGGCCCCGCTGAGGAACCACGCACGCACCAGCACCTGCAGCGCCAGCAGCACCAGCGCGGCCCGGGTGAGCCGGTCCCAGATCTCCAGCGCCACGGGTGAACCCTCCGGCGCTCGGTCGGTCGGCGGGGCCTCCCCCCGCTCGAGCTCCCCCACCACGGTCGCGCTTCCCAGTGCTCGGTTCACCGGCCGCACCTCTCCTCCGTAGAGTCCTCGCACCGGAGGACATTGCAGCGGAGGCCATCAAAGCATCGTGCAGGCCTGTGTGGGCCGGGTGTCCGCCACCGGGCGCCACACTGCGAACCGGGCAGACGGCCCCGCCGAACACCCCTAGACTCCCCGGGTGACATCAGCACGGCGCGGGATCATCAGGCTGGCCAACTCCGGCACGGGGATCGCCGCTGCCATGGCGTTGATGAACCTGGCCACCTACGGCTACACGATGATCGCGGCGCGCAGCCTCGGTCCACGTGAGTACGGCGCCCTCGCCGCCATGATGAACCTGCTCCTGGTGGTGTCGGTCGTCTCCCTGGGGCTGCAGGCGACCGCCGCGCGACGGGTCTCGGCGCACCCCGGAGACGTCGCCCAGATCGAGCGCGAGGTGCGCGCGCTGGTCTGGCGCACCGCGGCGCTCCTCGGGGCGGCGTTGGTGCTGCTCTCCCCGCTGGTCAACACGCTGCTGCAGCTGGACGACCTGAGGCTGGCGGCCCTGGCCGGTGTCGCGGCGGTCCCGCTGACGCTGGTGGGCGGTTTCTCCGGGGTGTTGCAGGGCGAGCGTCGATGGCTTCCGCTGGGGCTGGTCTACCTGGCCAACGGGGTGCCGCGCATCGTGCTGGGAGGGCTGGCCGTCACCGTCTCCCCCACCGCCCTCGGCGCATTCGTCGGGGTGACCCTCGGGGTCTTCGTGCCAGCCGCCGTCGGCTGGTGGGCGTTGCGCGGGCGCCGAGCCGACGTGGGAGAGAACCCGCTGCACGGGCGTCGCGCCATCCTCCGGGAGACGGCGCACAACTCCCAGGCACTGCTGGCCTTCTTCGCCCTCAGCAACGTGGACGTGATCGTGGCCCGCAACGCACTCCCCGACCATGAGGCTGGTCTCTACGCGGGCGGCCTGATCCTCACGAAGATGCTGATGTTCCTGCCGCAGTTCGTGGTCGTCGTGGCCTTCCCCTCCATGTCCTCGGCGGCGGAACGGACGCGGCCGCTCACGATCAGCCTGCTGGGCACCGCCACCGTGGGACTGCTGTGCACCGGCGGGGTCGCGGTGCTGTCGCCGCTGGCACTCGCCCTCGTCGGGGGCCAGGAGTTCGCCGCGGTCGAGCCACACCTGTGGGCCTTCGCACTGGCCGGGACGACGCTCGCCCTGGTGCAGCTGCTGGTCTACTCGGTGCTGGCCCGGCGCAGCCAGCGTTCGTCCTACTTGGTGTGGGCTGCGCTGGGGGCGCTGGTGGCCGGCGGTTCACTCACCGACAGCGTCACTGCCCTGCTCCTCTGGGTGCTGGTGGTCGACACCGCCCTGCTGCTGGCCCTGGTCGCGATCAGCTACCTGCTCGTGAGGCGTCATGAGCCGACGGCGGTCCAGGAGCCGGAGCAGTCCGCGGCCACGGCCGGAGCCCTCTGACCTCTCCGGTCCGCGGCAGGCCGACGATGTGATCGTTGGCCTGGCCCGGGCGGCCGGTCAGTCGCAGGTCAGTCGCAGGTCAGTGCGCAGCCTCGTGCCAGCTGCGACCCGTGCCGACGGAGACGTCGAGGGGAACGCTGAGCTGGGCCGCTCCGCCCATCTCCCGGCGCACCAGGGCCTCGAGCTCCTCGCGCTCACCGGGGGCCACCTCGAGCACGAGTTCGTCGTGCACCTGGAGCAGCACCCGGGACGACATGCCCGCCTCCGCCAGCGCCCGGTCCACGCCCCGCATGGCGACCTTCACCATGTCGGCGGCCGACCCCTGGATGGGTGCGTTGAGGGCCATCCGCTCCGCCATCTCGCGCCGCTGGCGGTTGTCGCTGGTGAGGTCGGGCAGGTAGCGACGCCGCCCCATGACGGTCTCGGTGAAACCGGAACGTCGGGCCTCCTCGACGACACCCTGCAGGTACTCCCGGATCCCGCCGAAGGTGCGGAAGTAGTCCTCCATCAGCACGCTCGCCTCCCCCGGGGTGATCTTGAGCTGCTGGGAGAGCCCGAAGGCGGACAGCCCGTAGGCCAGCCCGTAGTTCATCGCCTTGATCTTGGCGCGCATCTCCGAGGTGACGTCCTCGGCGGCGACGCCGAACACCTTCGACGCCGTCGAGGAGTGGAAGTCCCGCCCGGAGCGGAACGCCTCGATCAACAGCTGGTCGCCGGAGGCGTGCGCCATGATGCGCATCTCGATCTGGCTGTAGTCGGCCGTCATCAGGGACTCGAAGCCCTGACCCACCACGAAGCCCTCACGGATCCGGCGGCCCTCCGCGGTGCGCACGGGGATGTTCTGCAGGTTCGGGTCGGTGCTCGAGAGGCGGCCGGTGGCCGCGATGATCTGGTTGAACGTGGTGTGGATGCGACCGTCGGGCTGCACGGCCTTCAGCAGGCCCTCCACCGTCTGGCGCAGCCTGATCACGTCGCGGTGTCGAAGCAGGTGCAGCAGGAAGGGGTGCTCGGTCTTCTCGAACAGCGAGGCCAGCGCGTCGGCGTCGGTGGTGTAGCCGGTCTTCGTCTTCTTTGTCTTGGGCATGCCGAGCTCGTCGAAGAGGACGACCTGGAGCTGCTTGGGCGACCCCAGGTTGATCTCCTTGCCGATCACCTCGTAGGCCTCGGCGGCGGCCGCCTTGACCTCCGCGTCGAACTCCGCCGAGAGCGCGTTCAGGTGCTCGAGGTCGACCGCGATGCCCGTGCGCTCCATCCGGGCCAGGATGTCGACCAGGGGCAGTTCCACCTCGGTCAGCAGCGCCGTCCCGCCCTTCTCCTCGATCTCGTCGGCCAGCACGGCGGCCAGCTCGACGGTGGCGTGGGCGCGCGCCATGGCCGGCTCGACCAACAGGTCGGCCTCGTCGAAGAGCAACCCCTGGTCGGTGACCGGCGCCTCGCCGAGCTCGCGCTTGAGGTAACGCAGGGTGAGGTCGGCCAGGTCGTAGGAACGCTGGTCCGGACGCACCAGGTAGGCCGCCAGTGCGGTGTCGCTGGCCAGACCGGCGAGCTCCCAGCCACGGGCGGCGAGGGCCAGCATCGGCCCCTTGGCGTCGTGCAGGACCTTGGGCCGGTCGGCGTCGCCGAGCCACGCCGCCACGGCGGCGTCCGCCTCCGGGGTCAGGGTCTCGGTGTCGATGTAGGCGGCCCGTCCGTCAGCGGTCGACACAGCGATGCCCTCGACCTCACCGGTGCCGGCGCGCCAGGTCCCCCGCACGTGCACACCCAGGGTCTCGGTGCCGACGGCGTCGAACCACGCCGCCACCTCGTCGGGCGCCAGCAGCCCGCCCTCCAGCACTGCGGCCGATTCAGTGGCGGTCTCCTCCTCGCTCTCGAGGGACTCGAAGAGCCGGTCGCGCAGCACCCGGAACTCCAGGCTGTCGAAGAGGGTGTGCACCTCGTGCCGGTCCCACGGCTTGCGGAGCAGGTCGTCCGGTCCGACCTCGAGCGGAAGGTCGCAGACCAGGGCGTTGAGCCGACGATTGCGGATCACGTCCCCCAGGTGGGCGCGGAGGTTCTCCCCCGCCTTGCCCTTGACCTCGTCGACGCGGGCGATGATGTTGTCCAGCCCGTCGAACTGGTTGATCCACTTGGCCGCCGTCTTGGGGCCGACCCCGGGCACGCCCGGCAGGTTGTCGGAGTCCTCCCCCACCAGCGCGGCGATCTCGGGATAGCGCTGCGGCGGGACCAGGTACTTCGCCTCGACGGCCTCGGGGGTCATCCGGGCCAGCTCCGAGACCCCTCGCATGGGGTACAGCACGGTGGAGTGCTCGCTCACGAGCTGCAACGAGTCACGGTCACCGGTGAGGATGAGCACGTCCATCCCGGCGGCGGTGGCCTGCGTGGTCAGCGTGGCGATGATGTCGTCGGCCTCGTAGCCCTCCAGCGCGAGGTGCGGGATGCGCAAGGCGTCGAGCACCTCCTGGATCAGCGGCACCTGGCTGCGGAACTCGTCCGGCGTCTTGGCCCGCTTCGCCTTGTACTCGGCGTACTCCTCGAGACGGAACGTCTGGCGTGAGAGGTCGAAGGCGACGCCCACGTGCGTGGGCTGCTCGTCCCGCAGCACGTTGATCAGCATCGACGTGAAGCCGTACACCGCGTTGGTGTGCTGCCCGGTGCTGGTGGAGAAGTTGTCCACCGGCAGGGCGAAGAAGGCACGGTAGGCCAGCGAGTGGCCGTCGAGGAGCAGGAGACGGGGGCGCGAGGACTTCACTGTCACGACACGGAACCCTATCCGCTGCCCGGGACCTGACTGCCTTCCGTGCAGTCCTGCACGTCATCTCCCACAACCGTGCCCGGGCATGGGCCACAATGACCCGCATGAGCAGCCAGCCCGCCTCGTCCAGCACCCACGGCTTCCCCGCTGAAGCCCTCTCCCCCGACTCCGGTGTGGACGTGCTCGCAGAGATGCGCTCCAGGATGGGCGCGCTGTGCGACAAGATGGGGATCGAGCTGGTGGAGCTCTCCCCCGAGCGGATCGTGGCGACCATGCCGGTGGAGGGGAACACCCAGCCCTACGGACTGCTGCACGGCGGGGCGTCGGTGGTCCTGGCCGAGACCCTGGGCTCCATGGGCTCGGCGGTGCACGGTTTCCCGGACAGGATCCCCGTCGGGGTGGACATCAACGCCACCCACCACCGTTCGGCGACCTCGGGCAGGGTGACCGGCGTGGCCACGCCCATCCACCTGGGACGCACCAGCACCTGTTATGAAGTGGTGGTCAGCGACGAGGACGGGCGGCGGCTCTGCACCTCGCGCATCACCTGCGCGCTGATCGTGCCCCGCTGAGCGTCAGGGCTGAGCGTCAGGGCTGAGCATCAGGGCTGAAGAACCGGCCGACGAATCAGGTCCGAATGGCTCGGGTCCGAGCCCGCCGTGGCTGAACCTCAGGGGAGGGCGCGAGCGATGCGGCGGCCCCGTCGCGCAGCCAGGACCCGGTCGACGTGTCGACGGTCCGCAGGTCGGGCAGGGCGAACCCGGGAGATGCGCTGGCGCAGCGACGCCGTGGGCGCCACCCGCAGCACGGCCTTGGGGCCCAGCCCCAGACGGGCGAAGACCCGGTTGGCGTCCCGGGAGGCCGAGAAGGCCGCCGCTCCGACGAACCCGATCCCCACCTCTTCCGCAAAGGTGACCGCGGCCTCCATCAGGGCGGTACCCACCCCCTTGCGGCGTGCATCGGAAGTCACCTGAGGGGCGAAGGCGTGCACCAGGGGTTCCGGGTTCAGCGGGCTGGTCGGGGCGACCACCAGCAGCACGGCACCCACGACCAACGAGTCGATCTCCGCGACGAGCAACCGCACCGAGTCGTCGGAACGACTGCGGGCGAGCAGTCCGGAGAGGTCAGAGGCCGCGTGCTGCCCGGTGCGAAGGAGCTCCCGCCACAACTCGGCGAGCGTCGCGAGGTCCTCCTCGACGGCGTTCCTCACCACCACCTGGGCGCGCCCCATCGTCCACTCCTCCGCTACTGGCCCCGATGGACCCTGACCGACGTCACGTGCCCCCACACGTCGGGGACAAGGGTAGCGCGTGCCGCCGACCCGCTGGCCCCACATGCCGACAAACGCATGAGCGAAGTCACGGCAACGAGCGTGCGCCCCTCACCCCTGGGCGATGCCCGGGCCGTGCGTCACGACGCCCTCGGCCACCTGGCGCATGGACAGCCGCAGGTCCATGGCCGTCTTCTGGATCCATCGGAAGGCGTCCGCCTCGGAGATCCCGAGCTCGCCCTGCAGCAGTCCCTTGGCCCGGTCCATCACCTTGCGCGTCTCGAGACGCTCGGCCAGGTCGGCGACCTCGTCCTCGAGGCTGCGCATCTCGGCGAAACGGCTCACCGCCATCTCGATGGCCGGGGTGAGGTCGGCCTTGCTGAACGGCTTGAGCAGGTAGGCCATGGCACCGGCGTCGCGAGCCCGCTCCACCAGCTCACGCTGGCTGAACGCGGTCAGGATCACGACCGGGCAGATCTTCTGCGCAGCGATCCGCTCCGCGGCGGCGATGCCGTTGAGCACGGGCATCTTCACGTCCAGGATCACCAGGTCGGGCCTGAGTTCCTCGGCGAGCTCGATGGCTCGTTGACCGTCCGCGGCCTGACCGACGACGTCGTACCCCTCCTCGCCCAACATCTCGGCAAGGTCCATGCGGATCAGGGCCTCGTCCTCTGCGATGACGACTCGGGACGCGGGAACGACGCTCTTGCTCACGCACCGAGGTTAACGCCTGCCCCCTGAATGCGAAGACCCCACGCCGCTCCGGTAGGTTTGGGCCTGCTCGCGGGCCCCGGTATCCCAACGGCAGAGGAAGCGGTCTCAAACACCGTCCAGTGTGGGTTCGAATCCCACCCGGGGCACCAGCACGCGAAAAGGCCCGGAGCAGCAGCTCCGGGCCTTCAGTGTGTCAGCCGAGTGGCCGACGGCCAGGTCAGGCGTCGCGTCGGTAGGCGGGCGCCAGCGCGTTGATGGCGTCTCCCGCGCGGTGGATGCGCAGCGCGTTGGTCGATCCCGGGATGCCGTACGGGGTACCCGCGGTGATCACCACGAAGTCGCCCTCCTGGACCCGGCCGGAGGCGAGCAGCACCTCGTCGATCTGGAGCACCATCTCGTCGGTGCTGCGGACGTCCTCGGTCTGGAGCGTCTCGATTCCCCAGGTCATGGCCAGCTGGTTGCGGGTGGACTCCTCCGGGGAGAAGGCCAGCATCGGCACGTTCCCGCGATAGCGAGCCAGGCGACGGGCGGAGTCTCCGCTCGTGGTGAAGGCGACGAGGTAGCGCGCACCCATCCGCAGGGCAACCTCGGCCGCGGCCTTGGAGATGATCCCGCCCTTGGTCCGCGGCTGCCAGTCAACCGCCGCCATCCGCGACAGGCCGTGGTCCTCGGTGGACTCGACGATCCGCGCCATGGTCCGCACCGTCTGCACCGGGTACTTGCCCACGCTGGTCTCGCCGGAGAGCATCACCGCGTCAGCACCGTCGAGCACCGCGTTCGCCACGTCGGAGGCCTCCGCGCGGGTGGGCGCGGGAGCACTGATCATCGACTCCAGCATCTGGGTGGCGACGATGACCGGCTTGGCGTGGCGGCGGGCCAGCTCGATGAGCATCTTCTGGTGCAGCGGCACGTCCTCGAGCGGGCACTCCACGCCCAGGTCGCCGCGAGCCACCATGAGGCCGTCGAAGGTGTCGATGATCTCCTCGGCGTTCGCGATCGCCTGCGGCTTCTCGATCTTGGCGATGACGGGGACGGTCACGCCGACCTCGTCCATGATCGCGTGCACGTCGTCGGCGTCCTTCGCGTGCCGGACGAAGCTCAGCGCGACGTAGTCGACCTTGTGCTCGAGTGCCCACCGCAGGTCGCGCTCGTCCTTGGCGCTCAACGCCGGGACCGAGACCGCGACGCCGGGCAGGTTGATGCCCTTGTGGTTCGAGACCGGACCGCCCACCACCACGCGGGTGCGCACGTCCTGGCCCTCCACCGCGATGACCTCGAGACGGACCTTCCCATCATCGATCAGCAGCGGGTCACCGGGAGCGACGTCGCCCGGCAGCCCCGAGTAGGTGGTTCCGCACACGGCACCGTCGCCCAGGACGTCACGGGTCGTGATCGTCCACTCCTGGCCGGGAACGAGGACCGCGGAGCCCTCACGGAAGTTGCCGAGGCGGATCTTGGGGCCCTGAAGGTCGGCGAAGACGCCGATGGGGCGACCCGACTCCGCGCTCGCAGCGCGGACCAGCGAGAGCATCTTCTCGTGGTCGGCATGCGTGCCGTGGCTCATGTTGAGCCTGGCTACGTTCATGCCGGCTTCGACGAGCTCCTTGATCCGTTCAGGGCTGTCCACAGCCGGTCCGAGGGTGACGACGATCTTGGCTCTACGCACGTTGTGATCCTACTCCGCCTGCTGGGGGGGTCCATGGTCCGGAGGTGACCGGTGGGTACGGAGGAAGGAGGGATGTGTCACATCCGTTCGTTCCGCCCTCGACCGACCTGCCACCGCCCGGCCGGGTGAATGGCCAGGAGGCCGGCCCCTCTCGGGACCGGCCTCCTGGTGGTTGTTGCTCGGGTGCGTCCGCGGACGCCAGCGCCCGGACTGCCGGTGCTCAGACTGCCAGCGCTCCGACTACCGGTGCTCAGACCGTCAGGGGTCGGGCGGTCGGTGGGATCGGCGCCGGCAGCGACGTCGACCCGGTGAGGTACTCGTCCACCGC
>JAZQNT010000536.1:0-5700 GCA_045627505.1 Nocardioides sp. | reverse complement strand
AGCAAGCAGATGAACGTGCATCAAAAATTATTAAGCAATACGCAACATGGTCACAAGATGAAGGAATGTATGTGCAAGCGTTACTTGAAAAACTTCCAAATGGCTCAGATCTGTTTGTAAGTAGCAGTATGCCAATTCGTGATGTTGATACGTTTTTATTAAAAACGACGAAAGATATTCGAGTAATTGCGAACCGTGGTGCGAATGGGATTGATGGCGTTATTTCAACAGCGTTAGGCTATAGTGTAGCAAATCCAAATCGCCCTACCTATTTATTAATTGGCGATTTAGCATTTTTACATGATAGCAACGCATTTGTAGCAACACGTTACCAAAATATTGAACTCTCAGTCATTATCATGAATAATGATGGTGCCACCGCCTGCAGCACCGAGGAGGCGCCCGAGACGTCGAAGCCGTCGACGAGTGCGCCGACCTCCTCGTCCCCCGCCCAAGGGGCGACTGGGGCTGCTGCTGGGGCAGCGGCCACGATGACGGCCTACCTGGAGGCCAGTCGCGACAAGGACGCCGAGGCGCTGTGCCGCGTGGCCTCCACCGGCCAGTCCCCCATCCGCGAGGACCAGGACCTGCTGGACTCGTGCATCACGATGTACGGCACCCTGCTCGGCGCCGCGCCGGAGGAGGAGGGGTACGCCGACGTGGGTGTGATCGTGGACGAGGCCACGCGGGCGCTGGCCGCTGGCCCGAGCCGGGCGGACGTCGAGGGCGACTCCGCCACGTTCGTCTACGACGACCTCTCCGACGGCAAGGAGATCACCCTGGCCCGCCACGGCGACGCCTGGTACGTCGTCTTCGGCTGAGTCCTGCCCCGGCGTCCGGGCGCGGTGAGATGCGTAACGCACCCCCGGACGGGGCTCGCGGTCGCCCACTCCCGGCGCCGCGGACCGGGTAGCGTGGAGGCCGTGTCTTCCCCTGACTCCACAGCTCTCGTCCTGCGTCCGGTGAGCGCCGAGGAACACCTCGCGTTCATCCGGACCCAGACCTCCGCCTCGTTCCTCCAGGTCCCCGCGTGGGGACCGGTGAAGTCCGAGTGGCGCCACCAGTCGGTGGGCTGGTTCCGCCCGGGCGCCCATGAGGGGGGTGTCGCCGACCAGTCGGCCGAGGAGATGGTCGGGGCCGCGCTGGTGCTCTACCGCCAGTTGCCGAAGGTGAAGCGCTACCTGGCCTACCTGCCCGAGGGCCCGGTGATCGACTGGGGCTCCCTGACCGAGCCCGACGTGCACCTCTCCGACTGGTTCACCCCGCTGCTGGCCCACCTGAAGAAGGAGGGCGCCTTCGGCGTCCGGATCGGTCCGCCGGTGGTCACCCGACGCTGGTCGTCCGCCCAGGTGAAGGAGGGCATCTCCGACGCGGCCGTCCACCGGCTCGACGACATCGCCCCGCTGGAGCGCTCGGTCACCGGCGCCGCAGTGGTCTCCCAGCTCAACGAGCTGGGCTGGATCCCGCAGTCGGTCGAGGGTGGCTTCGCCGCCGGTCAGCCGCAGTACAACTTCCACGTGCCCCTCACCGTCGGCGGTCGCCCGAAGACCGAGGACGAGGTGCTCAAGGGCATGAACCAGCTCTGGCGTCGCAACATCAAGAAGGCGGCCAAGGAAGGCGTCGTGGTTTCACGTGGAACACGCGACGACCTCGCGGCCTTCCACGCCCTCTACGTGCACACCGCCGAGCGCGACCACTTCACCCCGCGCCCGCTCAGCTACTTCCAGAAGATGTGGGACGCCCTGACGCCGGAGGAGGAGGACCGCTTCGTCCTGCACCTGGCGCACCACGAGGGCGACCTGGTGGCCGCCACCATCTCGATCCGGGTCGGCGCGCACGCCTGGTACTCCTACGGGGCCTCCTCGACCGAGAAGCGCGAGGTCCGCGG
This sequence comes from Nocardioides sp., assembly GCA_045627505.1. Taxonomy (GTDB): domain Bacteria; phylum Actinomycetota; class Actinomycetes; order Propionibacteriales; family Nocardioidaceae; genus Nocardioides. The sequence continues at coordinate 3,812 of JAZQNT010000536.1, read as the reverse complement.
CTCCAACGCCGTGCAGTGGGAAATGATCCGCAGCGCGTTGGCGGCCGGCGCGGCCGTGTACGACATGCGCGGCATCACCGACACCCTCGACGCGGACGACCCGCACGTGGGCCTGATCCAGTTCAAGGTGGGCACCGGCGGCGAGGCGGTCGAGTACGTCGGCGAGTGGGACATGCCCATCAACCGCCTGCTCTACAAGGCCTTCGACCTCTACATGAAGCGACGCTGACATGACCCTCACCCTCACCGTCGACGGAGACCTCTGGCGCGAGCACCTGGTCTCCGTCGCCTCCTCCACCCCCGGGCTGGTCCCGGTGGCCAAGGGCAACGGCTACGGCTTCGGGCTGGGGCGATTGGCCCGTCGGACCCAGTGGCTGGCCGAGCGCGGGGCCGCCCGCGGCGAGACCTGGGGCGACGTCCTGGCCGTGGGCACCTACGACGAGCTGCCCCAGGTGGCCGACCGCTTCGACGGTGCCCTGCTGGTGCTCACCCCCTGGCGTCCCTTCGGAGCCGCGCTCGAGGTCGACCCGGCGCTGGCCGACCGCGTGATCCACACCGTCTCCCGGCCCGAGGACCTGGCCGACCTGCTGCAGCGCCAGCCGGACGCCCGGTACGTGCTCGAGCTGGCCACCTCGATGCTGCGCCATGGGATGGACGCCCGCGGCCTGCGGAGCATCGGCGGCCTGTCGCACCGCGGCCGCCTCGAAGGGATCGCCCTGCACCTGCCGCTGGCCCAGGGCTCGCACCTGGGCGAGGTCCGACGCCTGATCACCGACGCGATCAGCGCCGGGCTGCCCACCACCACCCTGTGGGTCAGCCACCTGACCCAGTCCGAGCTGGCGACGCTGCGCACCTCCTACTCCGACTTCACCATCCGCCCGCGCATCGGCACCGGACTGTGGCTGGGCGAGCGCAAGGCGCTCACGGTGACCGCCCAGGTGCTCGACGTGCACCCGGTGGAGCGCGGCGACGTGTTCGGCTACCGCGGCCGCACCGCCCCCAAGAACGGCCACGTGCTGGTGGTCTCCGGCGGCACCGCCCACGGGATCGGTCTCGAGGCGCCCAGCGGCGACCTGTCGCTGAAGTCGCGGGCCGCGACTTTCGCCCGCGGCGGGCTGGACGCGGTCGGCTTCGTCCGTTCCCCGTTCTCGATCGACGGCAAGCAGCGCCTCTTCGCCGAGCCCCCGCACATGCAGGCCTCGATGCTCTTCGTCCCCTCGGGCTCCCGCGTGCCCGCCGTGGGCGACGAGGTGGAGGTCCGGGTGCGGTACACCGCGACGAACTTCGACAGGGTCGACATCAGCTGAGCGACAGGGTCGACATCAGCCGAGCGACCGGGTCGACATCAGCCGAGCGACCGAGGCGACATCAGCAGGCGACATCCGCTGAGCCACGGACCCACGCAGCAGCAGGCCCCCTGCCACCGGGAACCAACCGGCGGCAGGGGGCCTGTGACGTGCTGGCTCAGACCGTTCGAGCAGGCTCGGAGCGGACCGGGTCGGCGGGATGCCCGTCCCCGGACTCGACCTCGTCGGGGCGCCCGTACAGGCCGCCACGCTCCTCGGCCACCGGATCGGCGTCGGGGCGCAGCACGTCGCGCACCACCACCGCGACGAACCACAGCTGGGCGGCCACCCGCAGCAGGATCGCAACCCAGTAGACGGCCGGCCTGCCCGACGCGTTCTCGGTGAGCCCCGCGAGGTAGAACCAGACCACGAAGAAGTAGACGATCTCGCCGGCCTGCCAGATCACCAGGTCGCGCCAGCGAGGGCGCGCCAGGACCGCCAGCGGCAGCAGCCACAGCACGTACTGCGGCGAATAGACCTTGTTGACCACCAGGAACGCGGCCACGACCAGGAAGCCGAGCTGGGCGAACCGGGGTGTGCTGGGCGCCTTGAGCCCGATCACCAGCACGCCCACGCAGGCCAGCGCCAGCACGATCCAGGAGCCCTCGTTCACCGCCTCCGGCGACAGGGTGCGGCCGCCTGCGTCCTGGATGACGAGCCACAGCGACCCCAGGTCGGCCCCGCGCTCGGAGTTGAAGGTCCAGAAGTGGCCCCAGGCGTGCGGGCCGGTGAGCATGGCGGGGAGGTTCACCAGCAGCCAGACGAGGACGGCAGCCAGGGTGGCGCGCACCATCGGAGCGGCCCGGCGCTCGCGGATGCAGAGCACCAGCACCGCACCGAGCAGCAGTCCCGGGTAGAGCTTCACCGCAGTTCCCAGCCCGATCAGCACCCCGGTGAGGAGCGGTCGCCCGCGAGCCCAGGCCCAGGCTGCGCCGGCGACGGTGGCGACGGCGAGCAGGTCCCAGTTGATCAGCGCGGTGAGGGCCACCGCCGGCGCCAGTGCCCAGCCGGCGGCGTCCCAGGGACGGCGGCGGTGCACCCCGGCGAGCAGCCAGGTGGTGAGGAGCCCGACCAGGGCGAACCCCACGGCGTTGACCGCCACGTAGGTGACGCCCGCCTGCTCCCCGTCGTCGGCGTCGATCCACGAGGTGACCTTCGCGGTGGCCCAGGCCCAGTAGCTGATGCCCACCGGGTACTCCATGACGTCGTAGGCCTCACGCACCGTGTCGTCGTCGGTGTAGGGCCACTCCCCCGCCTGGAGTCCACGCCAGGTGTACAGGTAGGGGAGGTCGGAGTAGCAGGCATGGGTGTAGCGGACCTGCTCGTCCTGCCACCCGTCGCCCACGCAGGCGGCCTTGGTGGTCATGCCCAGGGCGAAGGTGAGCGCGGTGAGCAGCAGCAGGACCTGCACCGGCGCCCACCAGCGGTGGGGCGCCCAGCGGCTCCCGGTCGGTCCGCCGATCGCGTCCGACAGTCCGGCGACGAACGGGTCGTCGTGCGTGGGGTGCACCAGTGCTTCCACCGCTGCCTGGGCGGCGTGCACCCCCGACCGTTCAGCCGGGGCCGTCCCTTCGTCCGCTGCCCAGCCCGTCGGCCTGACGTCCGGCGTCGGCTTCCCGACGCCGGACGTCCTCGATGTGCCCCCCATGTCCGGTCCTTCCCTCAGTCGCTGTCAGTTCCGCCGGGGCCGCCGACGCCAGCGCCACCGCCACCACCGGCACCGGCGCCGGCGCCGGGATCAACGGGCGGGGTGGGCGCGGCCGGGGTGGTCTGGCTCGGCGTGCCGGGCGCGGTCTGGGTGGGCGTCCCGGGTGAGGCCGCGGGGGGTGCCGGCTTCGGCTGCTTGGTCTTCGACGGTGCGGGCTTGGAGGGCGACTTCTTCTCCTTCTCCGTCTTCGAGTCCCCGTTCGGCGCGGGGCTGGCACTGAAGTCGGAGGCCAAGCGGTCTTAGGAAGACAATAGAGAGGGACATCTCCTTGGCCCACAGAACGACATGGCTACGACCGTCTTTGCCGGCTCCGGCTGCTTGGTCTTCGACGGTGCGGGCTTGGAGGGCGACTTCTTCTCCTTCTCCGTCTTCGAGTCCCCGTTCGGCGCGGGGCTGGCGCTGGGGCGAGACGTCCAGGTGCTGCTGCCTCCGGTGCCGGCGTCGCCGTCCAGCCAGGCCGCGTTCGGGAAGTTCTCCACCGGGAGACCCGCCTGGACGCGCTGCATGATCGCGGTCCAGGTGCGGGCCGGGAAGGAGCTGCCGTAGGAGCTGGGCAGCCAGCCGTCGAGCGCGTCGTCGCCGTCGCCCCGCAGGTACATCACCGCGGTGGAGTACTCCGGCGTGAAGCCGACGAACCACGAGGACGAGACGTGCGTGTTGTTGCTGTCCGAACCCGCGGTGGCGGTGCCGGTCTTGCCGGCTGCCGGCCGGCCGAGCGCCAGGGTGGTGCGTCCCGAACCCTGCCTGACCACCTGCTG
>JAZQNT010000535.1:0-9867 GCA_045627505.1 Nocardioides sp. | reverse complement strand
GGATGTTTAATTGATTCACCACTTCGCCCATGGTTAATTCACCAGATTGAGGGTTAAGTTCCGGATCAATTAAGCTTTCTTTTTCTATTTTCTCAAAAGCCTTAAACTCCTGCAATGGTCACGCCGTACTTCTCGATGATCTCCCACCAGCGGCCCTTGTGCGGCGAGTCGGGCGTGCCCTCGTACAGCACCTGGGTGGCGCCGTTGGCGAGCGGCCCGTAGACCATGTACGAGTGGCCGGTCACCCAGCCCACGTCGGCGGTGCACCAGTAGACGTCGGTCTCGGGCTTGAGGTCGAAGACCGACCAGTGCGTGTACGAGGTGCCCACCAGGTAGCCGCCAGTGGTGTGCAGGATGCCCTTCGGCTTGCCGGTGGTGCCGGAGGTGTACATGACGTACAGCGGGTGCTCGGAGTCGTGCAGCTCCGGGGTGTGCTCCTCGGGCGCGGCGTCCACGACGTCGTGCCACCACACGTCGCGCTCGTTCCAGGCGACCTCCTGGCCGGTGCGGCGCACCACCAGCACGTGCTCGACGCGCAGGTCGCCGGACTCGTCGGCGTCCACCTTGGCGACCGCCTCGTCCACCGCCGGCTTCAGCGCGGACGGAGCGCCGCGGCGGTACCCGCTGTCGGCGGTGACGACCACCTTCGCGCCGCAGTCGACGATCCGCGAGGCCAGCGCGTCGGAGGAGAACCCGCCGAAGACCACCGTGTGCGGAGCCCCGAGGCGGGCGCAGGCGAGCATGGTGACGACCGTCTCCGGGATCATCGGCATGTAGATCGCCACCCGGTCGCCCTTGCGCACGCCCAGCTCGGTCAGCGCGTTGGCGGCCTTCGAGACCTCGACGAGCAGCTGCGCGTAGGTGATGTCACGCGTGTCGTCGGCCGGCTCGCCCACCCAGTGCAGCGCGACCTTGTCACCCCGCCCGGCCGCGACGTGCCGGTCGACGCAGTTGACCGAGGCGTTGATGGTGGCTCCGGTGAACCACTTCGCGAACGGCGGGTTCGACCAGTCGAGCACCTGGTCCCACCGCTGGCCCCAGTCGAGACGTTCCGCGGCGGACTCCCAGAAGGCCAGCCGGTCGGCGTCCGCGCGGGCGTACTCCTCCTCGGTGACGTTCGCCGTGGCGGCGAACTCGGCGGGCGGGGCGAACCGGCGCTGCTCGTTGGCGAGGTTGGCGAGGGTCTCGGTGCTGTCGCTCACGGGTCGGACTCCTGAAGTCGGTCGTGACGGGTGCCGAGCACGGGGGTGTGCTCCACGTCACGACGAAACCTAGCGCCGCAGTGTGGCCCGCGACACGCTCCCCGTCCAGATTCCCCGGTTGGTTGCGGGTGCGGGCCGGCCGTTCCCGGGCACGCCCGGGGACGGCGAAGGCCCGTCCGCGTGGAGCGGACGGGCCTCCTGCTTCTCCTGTGACTGATCAGCGACCGGGTCAGTTCCCCTGACCATGGGCCGGCGGCGCCTTGGACTCCCCGCCGGAAGTGCTGTGGCTCAGTTGGCCAGCGGGATGCTGCCTCCCGGGATGGCCTCCAGGAGGCGCCGGGTGTAGGCCTCCTTCGGGTGGGAGAAGACGTTGGTCACCGTGTCGGCCTCCACCACCTTGCCGCGCCGCATCACCAGCACGTCGTCGGCGATCTGGCGGACCACCGCGAGGTCGTGGGTGATGAAGAGGTAGCTCAGCCCCATCTCGGCCTGCAGGTCGTTGAGCAGCTCCAGGATCTGGGCCTGCACCAGGACGTCGAGGGCGGAGACCGCCTCGTCGCAGATCACCACCTCCGGGTCGAGCGCCAGGGCGCGCGCGATGGCGACCCGCTGGCGCTGTCCGCCGGAGAGCTCCGAGGGGTAGCGAGCCATCACCGTGGTGGGCAGCGCCACCTTGTCGAGCAGGTCGCGGACCTTCGACTCGCGCTCCTTGCGGGTGCCCACGCCGTGGGTGCGCAACGGCTCCTCGATCGACTGGTAGATCGAGTACAGCGGGTCGAGCGAGGCGTACGGGTTCTGGAAGACCGGCTGCATCTGACGGCGCAGGCGCAGCATGTCGTCCTTCTTGCGGAGCTGGGTGATGTCCACGCCGTCGAAGAGCACCCTGCCCGAGGTGGGCGTGAGCAGGTCCAGCGCCATCCGGGCCACCGTGGACTTGCCCGACCCGGACTCGCCCACGATCGCGGTGGTGGTGCCGCGGCGCAGCGCGAACGAGACGTCGTCGACGGCGACGAAGTCATTCTTGCGCCACGGGCGGTCGCCCTTGATCTTGTAGACCTTGGTGAGGTTCTCCGCCACCAGCACGGCGTCGTGACCGGCGCCGAACTCGGCGTTGCTGAGCGCCACCTCCTCGGCGACGTGGTGGGCGGTCCGCTCGGCCTGCTCGCGCACCTGGGCGCGCTCGATCACCGACGTCAGGCGCTGGGAGGCCAGCGACGGCGCGCGGGCGATCAGGCGCTTGGTGTAGGGGTGCTCGGGATGCTGGAGGATGTCGAGCGCCGGCCCGGACTCCACCACGTTGCCGCGGTACATCACCACCAGGTGGTCGGCGCGCTCGGCGGCCAACCCCAGGTCGTGGGTGATCAGCATGACCGCCACGCCGAGCTCCTCGGTGAGGTGGTCGAGGTGGTCGAGAATCTGCTTCTGCACGGTGACGTCCAGGGCCGAGGTCGGCTCGTCGGCGATCAGCAGCTTGGGACGGGCGGCGAGGCCCATGGCGATCAGTGCCCGCTGGCGCATGCCGCCGGAGAACTCGTGCGGGTACTGCTGGGCGCGCACTTCGGCCTCCGGCAGCCCGGCCTCCTCGAGCAGCTCCACGACCCGCTGGTCGGCGGCCTTGCCGGAGCAGACGCCGTTGGCGACCAGCGCCTCCTTGATCTGGGTGCCGACCCGCCACAGCGGGTTGAGGCTCGACATCGGGTCCTGGGGGACCAGGCCGATGCTGTCGCCGCGCAGCGCCCGGCGGCGCTCGACGGGGGTGATGTCCTGCCCCTGGAAGGTGATCGAGCCGCCGGTGATCGAGCCGTTGTCGGCGAGCAGCCCGATGACGGCGTTGGCCAGCGTCGACTTGCCGGAGCCGGACTCGCCCACGATGGCGACGGTCTGGCCGGGATAGATGGTCATGTTGGCGCCGACGACCGCCGGGAGCACCGTCTTCTTGTCGGCGCGGAAGCCGACGTGCAGGTCGCGCACCTGGAGCAACGGCTCGTTCGCGTCGGCGGACCAGCCACGAGCGCTCGCGGGGGCGGCGGAGGCAGCGACCGGGGGGTCGGTGGGGGCGTTCGCGGGGTTCGCGGGCGTGCTCACTTCTTCCTCGCCTTCGGGTCAAGGGCTTCGCGGACGGACTCACCCAGGAGGATGAAACCGAGGACGGTGGTGGCCAGCGCGGTCGCGGGCACGAGCATCACCTGGATGTGCTGGCCGGTGGCCACCTGGTTCTGGGCGTTGGCGATGTCGCGACCCCAGGAGACGACGTCGTGCGGCAGGCCCAGGCCCAGGAACGACAGCGACGACTCGGCCACGATGAAGATGCCGAGGCTGAGCGTGGAGGCCACGATCACCGGGGCCAGGGCGTTGGGGACGATGTGGCGTCGCAGGTTGGTCATCCGCGAGGCGCCGATCGCGGTGCTGGCGTCGACGAACTCAAGGTTCTTGACCTCCAGCACCGCACCACGCATCTGACGGGTGATCTGGGGCCAGGCGAAGATCGACAGGGCGAGCACCACGACGAGGATCGAGCCCCAGAACCCGCGCTCGGCCCAGATGTTGTTGAACACCGAGATCAGCACGATGCAGCCCAGCAGCAGCGGGATCGAGAAGAAGATGTCGCTGGTGCGGGAGACGATGGTGTCGACCCGGCTGCCGTAGTAGCCGGCGATCGCTCCGGTGACGGCGCCCAGCAGGGTGGCGACGATGGTGGTGAGCAGGCCGACCAGCACCGAGGCGCGGGCGCCGTAGACGGTGCGCGCCCACACGTCCTCGCCCTGCTGGGTGAAGCCGAACGGGTGGCCCTCGCGTGGCGGGGCGTAGTTCTCCGCCAGGTCGGCCTCGGTCGGGTCCAGGTCGGTGAACAGCGACGGGAAGATCGCCATCATCGCGACGACCACCAGGATCGCCGAGGCGAGCCAGAAGATCGGCGACTTGCGCAGACGCTTCCAGGCTTCCTTCCACTGGCTCTCGGGGACGACGTCGGTGTCCACCGCGTCGATGGCGCGCAGGGGGGTCTCGTCGACCGGCGCGACGAAGCGCTCCTGTCCGGGGCGGGGCTCAGGCATAACGGATCCTCGGGTCGAGAACGGCGTAGAAGAGGTCCACGAGCAGGCTCATCAACACGTAGACCAGCACCATGAAGGTGACGATGGCGACGACGGTGGAGGTCTCGCCGCGCACGATCGCGCTGTAGGCGGCGTTGCCGATGCCGGGGATGTTGAAGATCGTCTCGGTGATGATCGCGCCCGCCATCAGTGAGCCCAGGTTGATGCCGATGTAGGTGACCACGGGGACCAACGAGTTGCGCAGGATGTGGTTGCGCACCACCAGACGCTCCGACAGGCCCTTGGCCCGGGCGGTGCGGACGTGGTCGGCGCCGGAGTTCTCCGCGACCGACGTGCGGGTCAGGCGCATCGTGTACGCCAGGTTGGCGATGGCCAGCACGAAGGCCGGGAGCACCAGGGAGCCGACGGTCCAGTCGGCCCCGACGGTCGGCGAGGTCCACCCCAGCTTCACGCCGAAGATGAGCTGGGCGATGAAGCCGACCACGAAGATCGGGATGGAGAGCAGGATCAGCGAGAGGACCAGGGTCACGGAGTCGAAGACCCCGTTCTTGCGCAGTCCGGCGATGGTGCCGATCGCGATGCCCAGGACGGCGTCGATCGTCAGCGCCATCACGGCCAGCACCACCGTCACCGGGAAGGTCTCCCGGATGATGTCGAAGACCGGCTGACCGGAGAAGGTCTCGCCGAAGTCGAGCTGGATGGCGTTGAGCACGAAGTGGAACCACTGCACGACGACCGGGTCGTCGAGGTGGTACTGCTCGGTGAGGGCCGCGCGCGTGGCCTCGGAGACGGGCTTGTCCCCGACGAGGGCGAGGATGGGGTCACCCGGCTGGAGCTTCAACATGGCGAAGAGAAGCAACGTGGCGCCGAGGAAGACCGGGATCGTTTGCAGCAGCCGCTTGGCGACGTACCACCACATGGGTGTGACCTCCTGGGTCGTGGGAGGCGCGGTGCTGGAGGGGGATCCGTGGCCGTGAGCGACCGAGGTCAAGCCGGAGGCGGGTCCACCACGCCTGGTGGGAGGAAGTGCCGCGACGGACGGAGGGGCCTGGTGGGGCCTCCTCCGTCCGTCATGGCGTGGGTGTTACTTGGTGAGCTTGTAGTAGTCGGGCTTGCCCTTCCAGTTGAAGGCGAAGTCCTTGACGTCCGTGTTCACCGCCGCGGTGGAGTTGAAGTACCAGAGCGGGATGGCGGGGAGGTCCTTGAACAGCACGGCCTGGGCCTCGTTGACGAGCTTGTCCCGCTCGCCACCCTCGGCGGAGGCCGCCTCGCGGACCAGCTGGTCGAAGCGCTTGCTGGAGAAGTCGCCGTCGTTGGAGCCTGCGCCCGTGGTGTACAGCGGGACCAGGTAGTTAAGGATCGACGGGTAGTCGGCCTGCCAACCGGTGCGGAACGCGGTCTGGATCTTGCGCGAGGTGACCTCGCTGCGCAGCTCCTGGAAGGTGGCGTACGTCTTCGGGCTGGCGTTGATGCCCAGGGTGCTCTTGATCTGGTTGGTGGCGGCCTCGACCCACTCCTTGTGGCCGGCGCCGTCAGAGTTGTAGGCGATCTGGAACGAGCCGGTCCACTTGGAGATGTTGTCGGCCTGGGCCCACAGCTCCTTGGCCTTCGCCGGGTCGTGGTCCAGCACCTCGTTGCCCGGGACCTTGTCGGTCCAGCCCGGCATCAGCGGGGAGGTGAAGTCCTTGGCCGGGGTACGGGCGCCGTAGTAGATCTTCTCGGTGATCAGGTCACGGTCGATCGCGTAGGACAGGGCCGCGCGACGCAGGCGACCCTCCTCGCCACCGAAGTGCGGCAGGCGCTCGGGAATCGTGAAGGACTGGAACTGCGAGCCCTCCTCGTTGAAGGCCTGCACCTTGGTGTCGTCCTCGAAGGACTGCAGCTGGCTCGGCGGAACCTGGTCGAGGACGTCGAGGTTGCCCGACTGGACGTCGATGTAGGCGGCGTCGGTGCCGTTGCCGGCGTAGAACTGGAAGACGATGCCGTCGTTGGCGGGCTTGTGCGCACCGTCGTACTCCGGGTTCGGCTCGAGGGAGATGCGCTTGTTCTGCTCCCACCCGCTCTTGGTCAGCTGGTACGGACCGTTGCCGATCGGGCGCTGGCCGTACTCCTGGGTGACCTTGCCGTCGGAGTCGTAGGCCGACTCCGGCATCGGGAAGTAGGCGGAGTAGCCGAGGCGCAGCGGGAAGTCCGGCTCGCCGGCCTTGAGGCTGATGGTGAAGGTCTTGTCGTCGACGACCTTGAGGCCCGAGATGGTCTTGCCGGTCGTGCTCATGCCCTCGTCGTCGGTGCCCTCGAACGCGGCGAACCAGCTGGCGTTCAGCTGGTTGTTCTCCGGGTCGGCGCCGAAGTTCCAGGCGTCCACGAAGGACTGCGCGGTCACCGGGGTGCCGTCGGAGAACTTCCAGTCCTTGAGCTTGACGGTCCACACCTTGTTGGCGCCGTCCGGCTCGATGGACTCGGCGACCTCGTTGCTCATCGTGCCGTCAGTGGCGTAGGTGACCAGACCTGCGAACAGCTGGTCCAGCGGGTCGCCACCTCCGACCTCCACGGTGTCGGCAGGGAGCAAGGGGCGCTGGGGGTTGGTCCCGTAGGCGGTGATGACGTTGCCGTCAGCCTCCGAGTCCCCGCCGCCGCCGCAGGCCGAGAGCACCAAGCTTCCGGCCAGGACGAACGCCATACCCGCCGCGCGGGTACGCCGAGAGATGCGCATGGATCCTCCTGTTGTCAGTGTGCGCACAGACGCGCCCTCCTTCTGTAACACCGAGAACAGGCCGTTCAGTAGAGGCAGCGGGCACTCGTCATCAACTTGTGTCCGAAACGTGTCGATACCCGTACTTGGGGACGGATGAGCGGCTGCTGGGCGGACGAAGGGCAGGTCGGGGGCCACTTCGGGTGATGGTGGCGGCGTGGGCGAAGTGCGCGTACCGGTGTGCCCGGAGGAGAACCCGGAGGAGAACCCGGAGGGAAAACCTGAGGTGGCGCTGCTGAGGGGTCAGCGGAAGTCGATCAGCAGCATGTCGGTGTCGGTGCCGTCGGACTTGAACAGGTCGTTGTCGTACCGCAGGCGCGGGGCGGCCTCGCCGGTCGCGGTGGGGGCCTGCCCCAACTCGTCCTGCCCCAACTCGTCCTGCGCTGCCTGATCCTGTGCTGCCTGGTCCTGCGCTGCCCTGTCCTGCCCTGGCCCGGACGTCGTGGCGCGCTCCTTGCGGTGGCCGTCCTGGGCGCCCGAGCGCTCCGCAGTGCCCGAGCGCTCCGCAGCGCCCGAGCGCTCCGCAGTGCCCGAGAGCCGCTGCAGCACGTCGGTGCCGTCGTCGAACAGGCCGGGCTGGTGCACCACGGTCGTCCGGACGCACCGCAGGACGTAGGGCAGCTGCATCCCGTCCATGCCGCGGCCGTAGTCGGCGTAGAACGCCCGGACCTCGGCCACCGCCCTGGCCCGCTCGTCCTCGCTCAGCTCGCTCACCCAGGAGCGGGAGAGCACCAGGTCGGCCACCGTCCCGGTGTTGACCTTCTGCCACACCGGGAACGACTCCTGCTCGACGTAGGAGAAGAGGGGGGAGTTGAGCAGCGTCTCGACCACGTCGCCGAGGCGCACCTCGTTGTCTCGGTCCCCCAGCGGCCCCTCGAGGAACGCGCCGAGCCGCCGCACCCACGGAATGCGCGTGTCGCGCTCGTGCCACACGACGCTGAGCCGTCCGCCGGTCTTCAACGCCCGGGCGATCATCGGCAGCGCGGTGTCCGGGGCGAGGCTGGTGAAGGCGGTGGAGCAGACCACGGTGTCGACGCTGCGGTGTGCGATGTCGAGCTCGTCGAGCGTGCCCTCCGAGACCCGCACCCCCTTGAGTCGGGTGTGCAGCACCTCCAGCATCACCGGCTCGCGGTCCACCGCGTGCACGGCGTGCCCGGCGGCCAGGAGCGGTGCGGTGAGCTTGCCCGTGCCCGCGCCGATCTCCAGGACGTGCTTGCGCTCACCGGGCACCAGCCAGCGCACTGCTTCCGGCGGGTAGCCGGGGCGGCCGTGCTCGTGCGCGGCGGCGCGCGCGCGGATGCGCCGGGTGTCGTCCGTGGGCTGCTGCTCGGTCATCCCCGTGAGGCTACTAGCGTGGAGGGGTGAGCAACGATCCTCTCGCCTGGTTGATGGCGCTCGAAGGTGTCCCCTCTGCCTTCGCCTCCACCCGCGACGGCATCGATGCAGTGCTGCGCGACCGTGGCCTGCGCAAGACCCACCCCGAGGACACCGGCCAGGCGCTGGTGATGGGGGCACACGCCTCCGCCGTCCTGGAGGGGTCGACGTCGACGCTCGAGGACGTCGTCAACGGTCGCACCGACGAGATCGCCCAGGACGCGCTGCGGGTCTCCACCCAGGTGCTCTCGCTGGTGCCGCAGGTCCGGGTGGCGCCGCTCCAGGCCCTGGCCCGCCTGCACGCACTCGCCGGGGTCGAGGCACTGCCCGCCGAGGAGCTGGGACGTCCGCGCGATGCCGCGTCCGCCGCCCGACTGCGCACGGTCTCGCAGCTGTTGCTCTCCGACACCGCCGCTCCCGCCCTGGTGGTGGCCGCGATGGTGCACGCCGACATCGCCACCGCCAAGCCGTTCGCCTCGCACAACGGGACCGTGGCCCGCGCCGCGGAGCGCCTGGTGATGGTGGCCCGCGGCGTCGACTCCACCTCGGTGCTGGTGCCCGAGGCCGGACACCTGGCCCTGCGCGCCCAGTACGAGTCGAACCTGCGTGCCTACGCCACCAACTCCGAGCGTGGGGTGCACGCCTGGGCGCTGTACGCCGCCGAGGCGTACGCCAAGGGCGCCGAGCTCACCCCGCTCAAGCCGGTGAAGAAGCGTCGTCGCGACGAGAACCCGGTCGATCTCTCGACGCCGGAGTGAACCGGAGAACCACCCGCCGAACGGCACCGGCTGCCCCATGACGCGCGATCGGCACCCGTCCAAAAGAGGTCGGATGCCGATCGCAGGCACACGTAGGTCTTCGGGTATCAGGCGTGCTGTTCTCGGATGTGACCGGCGGTGCTGGCCGCTGGCGAGGCACTGTCCGTACGGTCATCGCCCTGTCGAAGGGTGGGTCGCCGCGTGGGTACCGAGGACTACGTGTGGTCTGTGGAGTTGGAACTGGTCCGGTCCGCTCCCCAGCGGGGAGGTGTTCCGTGGGGAGTGGAGGACTGACTCCATGCAAAGGCGCGGAGAGCCCGTTTTCAAGAGCAGCCGTCGTCCGGCGTCCGGATTGGGAACGCGGGTCCTGATGACCGTTCGGTCGGGGGGCTTGCGTCCAGTTGCCGGTGGAAGTGGCTGGTGCTCAGCCCTTCGGGCCGCGCCGGGCGTTCGCCCACACCACGCCGCCCACCGCCACCGCGCCGCCGACGGCCACATCCAATATGAGAATACCTTTTATAATGAAGTGGTGGGAGGCAGTGAGGCACCATTTGTCCTTTCTTGCCTACAGCAATGACAAGGAAATGTTAAGGACTAATTCAAGTTTCGAAAATGTATATTTCATTTACACCTACTATAATCAGTTCACGTGTTGAAACGTCAACTAGTCATTAGTATTTGTTTTGGTTGGAAATGATTATTAAGTCGGATCGTAGCCATGTCGTTCT
>JAZQNT010000534.1:0-5872 GCA_045627505.1 Nocardioides sp. | reverse complement strand
TTGGCTCACAGACCGACATGGCTACGATCCGACTTGTCAGGCGACCTTCGGGGCAGCCTTGGGTGCAGCCTTCGGGGCACCCTTCGGGGCAGCCTTCGGGGCACCCTTCGGAGCGGCCTTCGGGGCCGGGGCCTCCGGGGCCTTCGGAGCGGTCGCCTTGGGGGCGTCCTTCGGGGCGGACTTCTCCGGGGCCTTGGCCGACGGTGCGGTGACCGCCTTGGTCTTGGCCTTGTCCTTGCCCTTGGTCTCGGCCTTGGCAGCGTCGGCAGCCTCGGCCCGAGCAGCGGCCTTGGCCTCGGCGTCAGCGGCCTTGGCAGCCTTGGCACGGGCGGTGTTCTCCTCCGAGATGGCTCGGATGAGGGACAGCGCGGCCTTGGTCGGGTCGGGGGAGTTGGCCTCCAGAGCCTCGACCAGAGCGCGGGCGGTCTCGTCGAACCCCCTGGACAGCAGGATCATCGCGGCGGAGTCCACGCTGGTGGCGGTCTTCGGGGCGGTCTTGGCAATGGCCTCCGAGGTGGCCTCACCGATCTCGTCCTCGTCCGCGTGCTGCTGCTTGACGACGACGAGGGCTCGGGCCGACGCGTACGCCTTGGACAGGCTCTCGAACTCGTCGAGGTTCAGGCCGTGGTCGCGGGCGGCGAGGGCGACGGTGCGCATCTTCGAGCAGTCGCCGCGACGGGCCTTGCCGTACAACTCGATGAACTCGCCGTGCAACTCGTCGGCGTTGCCGTCGTCGGCAGCGTTCCCGCTGAGCCACTCGGTGACGCCGCCGCGGCAGGCGTTCCACACCTTGGACGTGGCGCGCCCGATGCTGCTGTCGGCGGAGTCGCGCAACTTGGCGGCGGCCTCCATCTCCTTGCGCCAGTCGAAGTTCTCCGGCAACTTCTTCGCCTTCGGAGCCTTCGGGGCGACCTTGCCCTTGGCGGGCTTGGCGGGCTTGTTCTTCTTGTTCTTGTCCTTGGCCATGACGGCCTCCTCATTCTCTGGGGTGTTTCTGGAATCTTCTGGGAAACTGTGGAAAAACTCTGGGGCTGCTAGGTACCCACTGTAATGCAGTGACACACCATGTGTCTACCCCTCGATGGGGCCGCTCGGTGTGACCTCGATCTGGTCCAGCCCCCACCCGCGGATGACCTTCTCCCACCGCTTGCGCGGGAGGCGTCGGTCGATCAGTGCGCGGGACGTGGCGTACTTGGAGAAACGGGTGGGCCGGAGCCCCGCGTCGAACAGCAGGCGGTCCACCTTACTCCCCTTGCTTGTGGGCGTCTTGGTCTCGATGACCGCGACGTTCCCGTAGTCGAGCCGGTCCCCGCCGAATGACGTGGCGGAGAGGCTGACGTCGATGGTCACGCGGGACTCCTCCTCGGGGAGCAGGATGGTCCCTCGGTGGTACCGGGTGGTGAGCGCGGGCTGGAGCGGACCGACGTCGCCCGCACCCACGTCCCTCAGGGTCTTGGCCACGAACTCTGTCGCCTCGTCCTCAGCGGGCACGCGCACCTTGCTCGTGCTCTCCCCGCCGTCCCGGTACTTGACCTCCACGAACGAGTGCCCGGACGTCAGGTACTCTCGGGTCCGCACCTTCCACCGGTACGGGTGACCCGTCACGGCGGTGAGGAACGAGAGGTTCCCCAGCGTGTCGAAGTAGATGGACCGGTACTCTCCGGTCCGGACCCCGTCGATCTCCTGTGCTGCGGCCTTGTGCTTGCGGCCCACCTCATCCACGATGGACGCGATGAGGTTGAGCCCATCGTCGTCGAGCCGGATCACGTACTTGCGATCCACCCGAGTCATCAACTGTGCTGCGACTGCGACCTCTTCGAGGCTGGCCCCCGGCAGGTCAGACAGCAGGGTTTCCAGTGTCTTCTGCACTGCGTTCACTTCTCCTGTTTCTAGAAACATCTGGTCTGTGCTAGGGGCTAGCACGGTGCGTCAGTCGACCTCATCGACGTTGATGATTACGGTGTCCACCCGGGCCCCGAGGACCTTCGGCAGGTGCAGACCGGGCCCGTAGTGGGCACCGATCAGGTCGACGACCTTGTCCTCCGCTGCCTCCTTGTCCTCTGCCTGCACCGAGAAGCGGACCGTGACGGTGACGGTGGCGGCGAACTCCCGAACGCGGGCTTTCATCTTCTTGGACAGTCCGTCGTTGATGTGCTCGATCATCACGTCAACCGCCTCGGTCATGTCGCAGTCTTCGCCCCACTGGATCAGCGCGTCCCGAATGTGGGTGATGTCGGCCTCGTGCTGGCCGATCACCAGCGCGACGTCCGTCGTGTACTGCCGCTGGCCCCCCGCGATCGCGGCCTCCAACTCCTTGACCCGCTCACGCAGGTCCGCCACGGTCGGGTCCGGCTCGTGCATCTCCACCACCTGCGCGTCTGCCCACTTCCTCTGGAGGTACGCGCTGGCGAATGCCGTCGCGCCCCCGGTCACGAGCGCCGGGGCCTCCGGGTCCAGCACCTCGGCGCCGACGTGGCCGGGCCGGTGGTGGAGGATCGTCCCGTCCTCCAGCGGTCGGAGGGCCAGCGTGTTGAGCAGCGAACGGTCCTGCGGATGCCACGTGATCGGGACTGCCGGGACCGCGATCCGGTGGACCACCGCCAGTGCGTTGCGCGGGTCCTTGACGGCGTCCACCTCGCACCACCCGTGTTCGGGCAGGTGAACGAGGTCACCCACCCGCGGGGTCATGTCGAACTCTCGGGTCTCATTACTCATGCTCGGTTCCAATCTCTTGCGTGTGCTAGGGCTAGCACGGGTGTCGGGATGTTCAGGGGGTCCAGCCGAGGCCGATGGCCTGCTCGCGGATGGTGCGGCGGTCGAGGGTGAAGTCCAGCGGGATGGCCAGCGCGTCAGCCGACCAGTCCCGAATGCTCTGCCACTCCGCGTCCGGGACGGCCTCACTGGGGAAGCCGCGCTCGCGGGCCCACCACTGGATAGCGTCGGGGCCCTCCTCCGGGCTCGGCAGTTCCGAGGTGGAGAGGACCGCCGCGTGGCGGATTGCCCAGCGCACGATGTCAGCGCGGACCACCCGGCGCACCCGCAGCCTCTCCTCCGAGAGCAGACGGGTGATGAGCGCGGTGTCGGACGGGTCTCCGGTGTGCGCCCGGATCTCCTCACAGTCCGCGGAGGCGGTGGCCCCCAAAGTCATGCGGGTCATTCGTGCCCACCCCCGCAGATGCAGTTGGCCTCGGCCTCCTCCACCGGAGGCAGGAGTGACGCAGCCACGAACAGCCACTCGGCCACGGACTCCCGGTCGGTCTCGCTCAGTGCGTCGAACTCAGCCCCCAGCCCGAGGTGGGCGGGGACCTCCTTCACGAGTGGTATTGCGCGGTCGAGCAGGAAGTGACCCAGCGCCTCGTTGTGCCCCGCGTGCACGAGCATTCGGGTCGTCCGCTGGGCCACGTCCAAGAGTGCCTGCCACACGTCGGCGGCGAGGGCGACGCGGGCCATGATCTGCTCGTCGCTCTCCCCGCTGATCGCAGAGACGGCGTACCGGGCGAGGGCCGACCGCCACTCGACGAACTCAGCGGTCGGCAGGTTGGGGTAACCCGACGCCTCCACACGAGCGTCGTAGATGTCGAGGTCGAGCGAGTGCTTGAGGGTGTTCATCTCATCTCGTTTCTGTGCTAGGGCTAGCACGGATCAGGGCTTCCACTCCGGGCGGAGCCGGACTACCGTGGCCACGAGCCAGCGCCGGATCAGCACCTGCTCGTCCTTGCTGAAGTGCGCGGCGGTAGGGCCGAACCCCATCGCGTGGAGCACGGCTTCCTCCGTGGCGCGGGCCTGCTTCTTGGTGAGGGTGGTGCTCCCCCGGTCCGACCGGATCAGGAAAGCCAGCGGGTCGAGCGCGGCCTTGCGCTCCTTCACCCACGTGGCGATCACCGTCCCGTCAGAGATGGCGGGCCAGACGGCAGCCTCCAACCGAGCGGCCATCTCGTCGCCGGTCAGGCCGTCCATCTTGCTCGCGTCGAGGCGCTTGGCCAGCACGTTGGTCACGCCGTCTTCTCCTTGTACGTGATCGACTTCATGATGTTCATGTGGTCAAGGTCGTTGGCCGCCACCTCCACGTAGGTGGTCGGAGGGATCACACCCTCAGGGGCCCGGGCCTCGACCTCGGCGCGGATCGCCTTACGGGCACGGGCACGAATGCGGTGCGCGTCCTTGTCCATCTTAGCCGGGCCGTAGCCGGGGGCGGGGAACGACACCTTGCAGTGCCACACACCGAACCCGTCCGCCCACGTGGTGACCTCCTCCGTCGCCACCTCGGTAGCGTGGAACACGACGGACCGCTCGGTCCCGTCGACCACCTCCACCTCGTGCAGCGGGAGGGCGAACCCACGGAGGGCGTCCGGGTCACCGACCCTGTTCAAGTGTGAGCGGTACGCGGTGCGCGCCCGGTTCCGCATGGTCGCGATGTTCCGGGAGTCCTCGTGGTAGCCGAGGGCCTGCGGCTCCTTGAAGATGATCCGCACCAACGTCTGGCCGTCCTCCTCCGTGACCTCGGAGGTACGGGAGGGGACCACGGCGCGGAGCCGACCCCGCTCCTCCGCCCGGCACGCCGCGCAGGGCAGGGTGCGCTCCTTCTCGCCGGTCATCTCCCGCCACTTGAGCGAGTCCCCGAACTTCTTGGACCGGATCGCGGCCTTCCGTGCAGCGGTGCGGGCCGGGCCCTTCCGGTGCTTGGCGCACACGACGGACGCAGCGATCGGCAGCCCGGTCTCGTCGACGTACGCCCACATGCTGTCGGGCTTCGGCGGGGTCCAGTACGAGTCAGTCAGGATGGTCACTACTCTCTCACTCTCTGTGCTAGTGGCTAGCACGAACATGTTTCTAGAATCAGGGGAAAAGAATCGGCGGCACGGCATCCGGCACGAGGTGGTCGGCGTGCTGCACGGCCTCGCCCCACGTCTTGCCGCTGTCCTGACTGGCCTGCACGTAGCCCAGCCAGGTCACCCACGGGTTCAGGTCCTCCCGCGTGATCCAGTCCTCCAAGTGCCAGATCACATTGATCACGGAGCGACCCTCGCACTCTGCCAGCACGTCGAGCGGAACTCCCTCAGCGTGGAGGGCCTGGCCCATGATGCACCCGGGCTTGTCTCCGTGGACGTACATGCAGTTCCCACCCACGACCGGCTTCTTGTACCTACGGTCCGGCTGCGCTGCCGCAATGGCCCGCACGCGGGCGACGATGTCCTTGTCAGTCTTCATGTCATCTCTCTCTTGTTTCTAGAAACTCTGTGTGTCACACGTTACACGACGTCCGCTGCTCCTCCACCCCACCCCCCGCTGCATCACGATTCGGTAACTTCCGAAGTTCTTCCGACCCCCGCCCTGAAACACCCTTTCCTACTTGACAGCGTGTGCTACCCTTTACCTAGCCGGTCAGACCAGAGGGAAGCCGATGGGCGTCGACAGCGAAGCGGAGGACCGGGGCGGAGTGCCCGAAGGAAGCCAGCGCAGACCCGATCAGTTCTCCAGCGAAGTAGGAGAGCAAGCCAATCGAGGCCGGTAATCAGAAGGGGACCTTCACATGTTCAGCATGTATTGGTCCTCTTTCTAGCGTCTAAGTCGGGATGTTTCCCGGAAACATTGGGGGATGAGCCCCCTTGTCAGGCGGTCTGTGGTCAAGGACCCTTGGTCTAAGGAGTCGGGGCCTTGACCCTTGACCTCTCGACCGTAGGCTCTTGGCAGAGCGTGGGTAGGTCGGGAGGGGAGGGAGGGACCGGGGTAGGTCAGGTGATACGTCCTCGTTACTGTTGATACAGGGGGCGGAAGCCGATGCAGCGGTGACCCCTGGTCGTCGGATCGGCGGGGTAAGGGCGGCGAGTGACGGGACCGGCTAGGTCCAGCCTCCCCTCTCGGGGCCAGTGAT
>JAZQNT010000533.1:0-2630 GCA_045627505.1 Nocardioides sp. | reverse complement strand
AGTGCCAGGGAGGTGAGGACGGCCATGGTGACCGTGAGCCGGGTCCGGACCGAGAAGCCCGGGCGGGCTGCTCGGAGCGCGCGGGCCGGCCCGGGGGGCAGCCACCGGGGTGGAACGAGCCGCTCGCGGAACCGGCGCAGGGTGGGGGTCCACTGCAGCTTCGTCTGCTCCGCCTTCGTCTGCTGCGCCTCCGCCCCCTCGGACGCGGGCGTGTGCCCGGCCCCCTCCACGGGGTCCGGGGCCGATGACCCGGCGGAGGAGTCGTCCGGCGGATGAGGGGTGGGGTGCACGTCGCGCTCAGTCGTCCTTCTCGTCCTGCTCGTCTTCGTCTTCCTCATCGTCGTCGAGGTCGTCGTCGGGGTCGTCGTAGTCGTCGTCATCGGGCGCGATCGGGGTGGGGCTCAGCTCCTCGGGGGAGGAGCCGCCGGAGGGGTTTGCCGACGGGCTGGTCGTCGGGCTGGGCGTCGGGCTGGTCGTCGGGGTGCGGCTGGCGTCCGGCTCCACCACGGAGGGTGAGGAGGCAGTGGCGTCCGGTTCGAGCACGATCGGGGAGTGGTCGGCCGGCGCAGGCTCTGCCGCCAGCAGGGTCCCGGCCACGTAGCCGGTGATCGGCAGGACCAGCAACAGGGTCAGCGCGATGCGGGTGAACAGGCTCATGGAACGGCTCCGGGGCTGCGGGCAGGTGCGGGGGTGCTGGCTGCACCATCCTCCACCACCGTGGGGCGGAGGTGAGGACACGATGAGAGGACTCTCATCGACGGCGCCCTGACGGCGCTGGACCCGGCCGGGAGAACGGTCTCGCTAGGCTCTCGCCATGCCCAGCCTCGGTGACGTCGTCGACCTGATCCACTCCTGGTACCCGCCGCAGTCCGCGGACTCGTGGGACGCGGTGGGGCTGGTCCTCGGCGATCCCAGCGACTCGGTCCGCAAGGTGATGTTCGCGGTGGATCCCACCGAGGCGGTGGCGGCCGAGGCCGTGCAGTGGGGTGCGGACCTGCTCGTGGTGCACCACCCGCTCTTCCTCAAGGGGGTGAACTCGGTGGCGGCCACCACCCCCAAGGGACGCACCCTGCAGACGCTGTCCCGCGGCGGCTGCGCGCTGCTGGCCGCGCACACCAACGCCGACCAGGCGGTGAGCGGGGTGAGCGAGTCGATGGCCCTGGCCCTGGGGCTGGCCGACCTGGAGCCGATCATCGCCGCACCCTCGGAGCCGCTCGACAAGCTGACCACCTACGTGCCGGTCGCGGACGCCGAACACCTGCGCGAAGCTCTTGCCCGGGCCGGCGCCGGTGCGATCGGTGACTACGACTGCTGTTCGTTCAGCACTCCTGGCGAGGGGCGCTTCCGCCCGCTGCCGGGCGCCACCCCCGCCGTCGGAGAGGTCGGCACGCCCCAGACCGTGGCCGAGGAGCGGATCGAGGTCGTGCTGCCGCGCCGGCGCCGCGCCGCTGTGGTGCGGGCGCTCCTGGCTGCCCACCCGTACGAGGAGCCCGCGTGGGACGTCGTCGAGCAGACCGACGCCGGTCTCGCCGGGACCGGAACGGGACGGATCGGCACGGTCGAGGAGACGACGCTGGGCGAGTTCGCCGCGCGCGTCTCCCGGGCCCTGCCGGCCACGGCCGGAGGGGTGCGCGTGGGCGGTGACCCTGACCGGCTCGTGCGGCGGGTGGCACTCTGCGGCGGCGCGGGAGACTTCCTGCTCGACCGGCTGGCGACCAGCGACGTCGACGTGTACGTGACCTCGGACCTGCGCCACCACACCGCGGGCGAGTTCCTCGAGAAGGGGGGACCGGCGCTCGTCGACGTCGCCCACTGGGCGGCCGAGTGGACCTGGTTGCCGGCGGTGGAGGCGCGACTCACAACACATCTGGGGGCTACGGTGGAGACCCGCGTGAGCACGCTGCGTACCGACCCGTGGACAATGCTGGTCACAGCAAACTGTGACGACGCCTGAACGAGGAGCATCCGCTGAAAGCCGACCCGAACGCCCAGTTGAAGCTGCTCGAGATCCAGGAGATCGACTCGCGTCTCCTGCAGCTGCGCCACCGCCGGGCGAGCCTGCCCCAGCTGGCGGAGCTGAAGAAGATCGAGGCCGAGCGCGGCGGAGTGCTCGACCGTGCCCGTGACGCGCGCATCCTGGTGGAGGACCTCACCGTCGAGCAGGCGAAGGCAGAGGCTGACGTCGAGCAGGTGCGTGTGCGCCGCGAGCGGGACCGCAAGCGCATCGACGAAGGTCTGGTCAGCAACCCCAAGGACCTCACCCGTCTGAACCACGAGCTCGACTCGCTGGAGCGGCGCATTGCCACCCTCGAGGACGAGGAGCTCGAGGTGATGGAGAAGCTCGAGGAGGCCCGGACCGCCCTGGAGCGGGTCGAGCAGGAGCTGGCCGGCTTCGACCAGCGGGTGGCCGACCTCGAGGCCGAGCGCGACGCTGAGTTCACCGAGATCGACCGGCAGATCAAGGCCGTCGAGATCACCCGCGGTCCCGCCTCCGCCGGCATGCCCGAGCCCCTGATGGCGCTCTACGACCGGTTGCGCGAGCAGAAGTCGGGCCTGGGTGCCGCGCTGCTGCGTGCGCGTGAGTGCGGCGCGGATCCGCGGACGCCAACGAGGCGGCCGGCGCTTCCGAA
>JAZQNT010000532.1:0-2031 GCA_045627505.1 Nocardioides sp. | reverse complement strand
CGTGCGGGTCGGGATCGGATACGCGTTGGTCTTCCCGGCTGCGATGATCACCAAGATCCTGCTCGCGCAGTTGCTCGCCGGCCTCTGAGCGCCGGGGCCGCGCCGGAGGACTCTGTCCGTCTGAACCCCGCCCCGCAGGGGGAGCGGCACGGCAACCGGAGCGCACCTCGAAGCGGGGAGGCCCGGGCCCGTGGCTGGTCGGATGCCTTTGTTGTGGTCCCGTGGCGCTTGGGTCCGAGCGCGTGCCGCCGGTCGGTCCGGGGACTCCCGCGTGGCCCCGGAACTGGACGGGTGCCATGAGACGAGAACAGTCCTACAGTGGGGGAGCAATGGTGCTCGGGCCCAGGCAGTTGCACCCGCCGTACTGCGTCCGCGGCACGTCCGCGCGGATCGGCGCGACGGCAGAGGGAGATGCCATGACACCCCAGCAGGACCAGCCGCACGAGCAGCCACACAAGCAGCCACACAAGCAGCCACACAACGCCCCGCCCGGCCAGCGGCGATGGGGCCCGCGACACGCGGGTAGGCCTCGGCCCGAGGACGCCGGTCTCGACGGCGCCCAGCCGACCCTCGCGATCGACCCGCGGAGGTCGATGACCCGCGCGGGGGTATGGATCCTCGGCGTGCTCTTTCTCCAGTTCGCGTTCATCTACAGCTACGTCGCCGCCTTCCACGACCCCACGCCGCACGAGCTCAAGGTCCAAGTGGTCGCGCCGCCGGGGGCGAGCCAGCAGGCTGAGCAGTTGGTCGACCAGCTCAACCGTCTCGCCTCCGACCCCCTGGACGCCTCCCTGGCCAGCTCGGAGGAGGAGGCTCGCCGCGATGTCCGGAACGGCGACGAGGTCGCGGCCCTGGTGCTGCGCCCGGAGCAGAGCAGGGACCTCCTGCTGGTCGCCTCCGGGAGCGGAGCCTCGCTGGAGGAGGCGGCCGTGCAGACGCTCACCAAGGTGGTGGCCGAGCAGCGGCGGACGCTGCAGCTGGAGGACCTGGTCCCCTTCCAGAGCGGCGACGCCCGGGGACTCACCGGCTTCTACCTCGTGGTCGGCTGGGCGGTTGGTGCCTACCTGTTCCCCACCGTGGTCGCGTTGGCGCGCGGGGACCGACCAGTGTCCGTGCGCGCCGCAGCGATGCGGCTGGCGGCCCTGGTGCCGTACGCGTTGGCGTCCGGGTTCGGGGGTGCGCTGATCGTCGGGCCGGTGCTGGACGCCCAGACCGGACACTTCTGGGAGCTGGGCCTCCTCGGCACGGCGGTGTCCTTCTCGATCGCCGCGGTGGCGATCGGGCTCGAGGCGCTCCTGGGGGTGGTCGGGATCGGGGTGACGCTGTTGTTGATCGTGATCATCGGCAACCCCAGCGCCGGAGGGGCGTTCCAGGCTGGGGTCATGCCCACCTTCTGGCGGGTGGTCGGCGACTGGATACCCACCGGCGCCGGCGTGGACGGGGTGCGTCAGATCGTCTACTTCGACTCCGACGCGATGACGCGCCCGTTGCTGGTGCTGGCTGCCTACGCCGTGGTCGGCGTCCTGCTCACGCTGCTCGTCGCCGGTCGAGGACGTCGGCCGGAGCTGCTGGTCACCGTCTGAGAGCCGCTGCGGGGCGGCCCTCGGCCCAACGCTCGACGGGCCCTCGCTCGATCAGCGCTCGTCCGAGATCAGTAGGGTCCCGCCCTGCTCCACCAGGCCGAGGGAGACGTTCTCGGTGGAGGTCCGGCCGTTCTGCAAGGTGTACCGGACGCGGTAGGTGACCCGCATCGCGTCGGCGTCGCCCTGGACGGACAGCAGTTCGGCGCTGCGGACCGACGTCCACCAGCCCCGGTAGCTGCTCCACCCGCCAGCCGCCCGCTGGAAGCCGGGCGTGAGTCGGTTCCAGGCGGTGCTGGGATCGTTCGGCGCGGCGATCAGGTAGGTGCGCGCGAACTCCTCGAGGTCGTCGTCGGTCACCGCGGCGTCCGTGGCGCTCGGACTCGGGGTGTTGCTCGGCCCGGCAGCTGTCGGCTCCGAGCCGGGGACGGTTCGGGGTTCCGTGGAAGGA
>JAZQNT010000531.1:0-2516 GCA_045627505.1 Nocardioides sp. | reverse complement strand
AGACCGCTTGGCCTCCGACTTGGGGCAGCACGTCGGAGACCATCCGCACCACCGTGGGCAGCTGGCTGCCCCGGGCGTGGGTGGCCACCGAGACGTGCGGCACCCAGTGCCCCGGGCGGTAGTGACGGTGCAGGTCGGCCCCCGTGGCCTCCACCGCGCTCGCCACGTCTCGCTGACGCACACCCACACCTGGAATGATGGCGGGCACCAGGGCCGCCCGGCCCCGCGGGAAGACCAGCGTGCCGTGCACCGTCACGGCGAACGGGCCGGCATCGGGCAGCGTGCGCAGCGCTGCCCGAACCCGGTCCAGGTCCCAGCTGCGGAGCACCGCGTAGGACAGGTGCGGTTGGTGGCGCCGGTGCGTGTGACTGGCCAGGGTGGCGATCCCCGCCGCCTCGAGACGGGACCACAGATCCCGCACGAGGACGTCCGAACGGGTGTCGAACAACAAGCAGACCGCGAGTGCCACTGCGTCCACCTCGTTCCGGGGCCGGCCCAGCGACCTGACGCGCCGGGACCCCACGGAATCAGGTCACGTCAACCGTCACTTCAGCAGGGTGCCGACGAGCACCATCCCCACCAGCGCGACGGCGACCCCTCCCAACACGAAGAGCATCGTTCCCATACGTTTCATGACTCCTCATCCCCCTCGCGACGCCGCCTGATCTGCTCGTCGAGGTGCTCGCGGCGCCCCTCCTGGTCCGGGGCGTCCACCCACGCCGTGCCCTCCTCCTCCTTCGGGTTCTGGTCGAGCTCGCTCCTCGCGTACTCGGGGTGGTGGAGGTCGAAGGCCGGCGACTCCGAGCGGATGCGCGGCAGCTTGACGAAGTTGTGTCGCGGCGGCGGCGAGGAGGTGGCCCACTCCAGGGAACGGCCCCAGCCCCACGGGTCGTCGCTGTGCACCAGGGGCGAGGTGCGCGACTGGTACACGTTCCACAGGAACGGGAGCGTGGAGAGGGCCAACAAGAACGCCCCGAACGAGGAGACCTGGTTCAGCGCGGTGAACCCGTCCTGCGGCAGGTAGTCCGCGTAGCGGCGCGGCATGCCCTCCGCCCCGAGCCAGTGCTGGACCAGGAACGTGGTGTGGAACCCGACGAACAGCAGCCAGAAGTGGACCTTGCCGAGCAGCTCGTTGAGCATCCGCCCGGTGAACTTGGGCCACCAGTAGTAGAAGCCGGCGAACATCGCGAACACCACGGTCCCGAAGACCACGTAGTGGAAGTGGGCCACCACGAAGTAGGAGTCGGTGACCTGGAAGTCCAGCGGGGGGCTGGCCAGGAGGACGCCGGTCAGACCACCGAAGAGGAAGGTGACCAAGAAGCCGAGCGACCACAGCATCGGGGTCTCGAAGGACAGGGAACCGCCCCACATCGTGCCGATCCAGTTGAAGAACTTCACCCCCGTGGGCACGGCGATGATGAACGTCATCCCGGAGAAGAAGGCCAGGTTCACCTGACCGGTGGCGAACATGTGGTGCGCCCACACCGCCACCGAGTACAGCGCGATGGCCAGGGTCGCCCCCACCAGTCCCACGTAGCCGAAGATCGGCTTGCGGGAGAAGACCGGCAGGATCTCCGACACGATGCCGAAGAACGGCAACGCGATGATGTAGACCTCGGGGTGCCCGAAGAACCAGAACAGGTGCTGCCACAGGATCGGACCGCCGTGGGCGGTGTCGAAGATGTGCGCCCCGAGCAGGCGGTCGGCCACCAGGGTGTGCAGCGCGCCACCGAGGATCGGGAAGGCGAGCAGCACCAGCAGGCTGGTGATCAGCGTGTTCCAGGTGAAGATCGACATCCGGAACATCGTCATCCCCGGCGCCCGCATGCAGATGATCGTGGTGATGAAGTTGACCGCACCGAGGATCGTGCCCAGCCCCGCCAGGTAGAGGCCCATGATCCACAGGTCACCGCCGACGCCCGGCGAACGCACGGCGTCCGAGAGGGGCGTGTACGCGGTCCACCCGAAGTCTGCGGCGCCGCGCGGCGTGAGGAACCCCGACGCGGCGATCAGGCCGCCGAACAGGTACAGCCAGTAGCTGAGCATGTTCAGGCGCGGGAAGGCGACGTCCGGGGCGCCGATCTGGATCGGCATGATCACGTTGGCGAAACCGAAGAACAACGGCGTCGCGAAGAGCAGCAGCATGATCGTGCCGTGCATGGTGAAGAGCTGGTTGTACAACTCGTCGTTGACCACCTGCTGGGCGGGAAAGGCAAGCTCCGCACGGATCAGCAGGGCCAGCACCCCGCCCAGGAGGAACCAGCTGAACGCAGTGACCAGGTACATCTTGCCGATGAGCTTGTGGTCCGTGGTGGTCAGCAGATTGACCACCACTTCGCCCAGCGCCACCCGTTTGCGCGTCTGCACAGTCGGGTTGCGCGCCTCTGTCGTGGTCATGGCCACCTCCACCGTCGGTCCCTACAGGTAACCCGGTCGGCGCCGGTCATGCAACGGGTCGGAGGGCTCCTTCCTCAGGACCACGGTCAGTTCCACGCCACGCACGCGCCAGCCCGGCC
>JAZQNT010000530.1:0-11393 GCA_045627505.1 Nocardioides sp. | reverse complement strand
GGAGAAGGGTGTGTAGAATACATACCGCCGCTTGAAGAGCTGGCTTTCTGCTGAAGCATTTTTAACATTGATTCAAGACCATGCGGATCATATGGTCGGCCCCACCCACCCGTGGGCCCGGGGGAGGGGGCGGCGGGTGACTGCCCGCCAGCTCGCCCTGACCCCGCTGGTGGTCCGGGAGAAGGGGTCGGGCACCCGCACCGTGCTGGAGTGCGCCCTGGCTGGCCACGAGATGGTGGCGCCCGCGATCGAGCTCTCCACCACCGCTGCGGTGCGCTCGGCGGTCGCCGCCGGTGCCGGTCCTGCCGCGTTGGGGGCCCAGGCCGTGCGCGACGACCTCGCGAGTGGTCGGTTGGTCGAGATCGCGGTGAGCGACGCCGACCTGCGTCGGGTGCTGCACGCCGTGTGGGTGGGAAGTCCGCAGCCGCCCGAGGGGCCGGCGCGCGACCTCGTCGGCCTGGCGGCCGCCTGGCGCACCGCCACCTGAGCTCTCCCTGGGGCGGCCCCGAATCTGGGCCACCACCTGGCCCCAGCTGGCCTCAGCGTGCCCCGAATTGGTCATGTGCTGGGGGGCCTTGTATGGTTGGTCTTACCGACGCGGGGTGGAGCAGCTCGGTAGCTCGCTGGGCTCATAACCCAGAGGTCGCAGGTTCAAATCCTGTCCCCGCTACAATGTGATGTCGCAAGACATCGGAAACTCCCGGACCTACAACTTGTGGGCCCGGGAGTTTTTCGTTCTCGGGCGGGGCGATTCCGGGTGAGCAGCAGACTGCCCGGCGACTCTGCCTGCACTCCCCGCAGCCACTGACCCAGACCAAGGACCTGCCTGCGGGTGACGGCTGGCCCTGTCCGGGACAGCCGATGGCGGCCACGGTTGTGGAGAAGGCACCAGTTGCGTCCCGAGCGCTGTGGGCCTTCGCCGTTGCAGCGTCATGGGGTCGCGTGGGAGGAGTTCTTCATGGACGGCGGCCGACTCATCGAGCACGCCTCTGGGGCTCGCGGGACAGGGGGCGGGCGTGTCTGAACGGGTGGGCGGGGCGACCCACGGAGGCGCTCGTACCGTGCGACGTCCGGACGCCCTGGTCGAGTTCAAGGTCTCCGCTCCCGAGTGGCGGCCCCACTTCGTCAGCCGTGGCGAGCTCATCGCCAGCGCCCGGGGTAGTGGAGCCCCCGTCCTTGCGGTCACGGCGCCGGCCGGGTACGGGAAGTCGAGCCTCCTTGCCGAATGGGCGGAGGTGGACCCCCGACGGTCTGGTTGGATCAGTGTGGACCGGGACGACGACGATCCCGACTCCCTGCTCTCCCTGCTCGTCTCCTCCTGCGAGCGACTGGTGCCCGAGCACCCGGCGCTGCGCCGCACGGTGCTGGTCGAGGAGGATGCGGGACCGTGGCGAGCGGCGCGGCGTCTCGCCGCTGTGCTGTCGCGGGTGTCCGACCCCTTCCTGCTGCTGCTCGACGACCTGCACGAGTTGCGCTCGCCCGCCTGCCACGAGGTCCTGGCCATCGTCCTCGGCGGCGTCCCGCCGGGAGCGCAGGTGGTGTGCGCGAGCCGCTTCGTCCAGCCGCACCTGGCGCGACTTCGAGCCCAGGGCGACGTGCTCGACCTGGATGCTCGCGACCTCGCGCTCGATGCGGACGGAGTGCAGCGGATCCTTGCTGAGGGACGGGGAGACGTCACGTACGTGCAGGCGCTCCGGGTCACCGAGCGGACGGAGGGGTGGCCGGCAGGGGTGCGCCTCGCCGCGCAGACGCGGGAGAAGGACGATGCCGAGGTCCTGGACTCCGGAGACCTCCTTCACTGGACCGACGTGTCGGGCGAGGACCGCCACATCTCCGACTACCTGCGGCGGGAGGTCTATGGCCGGCTCGACGTCGAGGACCAGCGGTTCCTTCGCCACACCTCGGTCCTGGAACGTCTTCACGGCCCGCTGTGCGACGCACTGACGGGGCAGGGGACCGGCCAGGACCGCCTGCACCGGCTGGAGTCGATGAGCGTCTTCCTGGCCCCGCTCGCGGGACGGCGCGCGTGGTACCGGCACCACCCTCTCTTCCGCGACTTCCTCAGGGGTGAGCTGCGACGCAGTGAGCCGCGGTTGGCCGAGGAGTTGCACCTGCGTGCCGCCGACTGGCTCGAGGCGAATGGTCAGCCTGACGCAGCCGTCGAGCACCTGCTGTGCACCTCCGCACGGCGCCGCACGGTGAAGCTTCTCGTCCGAGCGGTGCCCGAGGCGCGCGGTCGGGGTCAGCAGGACCGGGTCGAGGGCTGGTTCGACCGCCTGGACGAGCAAGCGATCTCCGATGCCCCCGTGCTCGCCGCTCTGGCGGCGTGGGTCGCGGCCTGGTCGGGCCGGACGCCAGACGCCGAACGGTGGGCCGGCCGGGTCGAGGCGACCTCCGCCGACGAGGTCGAGCTCGGGGACGACGTCGCGTCGTTCCGAGCACTCCGCTCGCTGCTGCGGGCCGTGGCGTGCTCCCACGGCCCCGACCAGATGCTGGCCGACGCCGAGGAGGCCGCCGAACGTGAACCCTCGTGGAGCCCGTGGCGGGCCTCGGCCCTCCACCTCGTGGCCGAGGCCCATCTCCTCAACGGAGCCCCCGGGCGCGCCAAGGCGGCCTACCACCTCGCAGCCGACTGCGGACGGGGGACCCGGAACACCGAGGCGGAGCTCCTCAGCCGGGCGACCCTCGCCCACCTGCTCATGGACGACGGCGACTGGGAGCAGGGGGCCGTGCAGGCGGAGTGTGCGCTGGGCCTCGTCGACGAGCACTCGATGCAGTCGTACGGGTGCAGCGTGATCCCGTTCGCGGCGGCCACCCGACTTGCCCTGCACCGGGTTGACCCGGCGGAGGCGGACCGGCAGCTCGACCGGGCGATGCAGGCGCGGCGCCGCGCGAGTGCGGCGCTTCCCTGGTTGGCGGTCGGCGGGCGCCTGCAGATGGTCAAGCTGCTCCGGCTCCGCGGGGACCGCGCCGGCGTCAGCGAGCTCCTGGCCGAGGTCGACGACCTCCTACGGCGAAGGCCCGCACTCGGCATCCTGCAGGAGCACCTGACCGCGGCGCGTTCGTTGGTCACCGAGGGGGGGAGCCCGAACGCCGGGCCGCCGTGGGTCGCACTCACCCCAGCCGAACTTCGTCTCCTGCCCTACCTGACTTCGCACCTGCGCATCGTCGACGTCGCGCAGCGCCTGAACGTCTCGCGCAACACCGTCGCGACCGAGCTCTCGGCGATCTACCGCAAGCTGGGTGTGTCGTCGCGTGGGCAGGCGGTCGACGTGGCGACCCGGCTGGGGTTGCTGGGCGAGTGAACCAGCTGCGAACGGCAGGCGGGCGCCTGCCGGTCGCAGCTGGGGGTCCGGGCGAGACGTCAGTGGTGGAAGCTGGTGCCTTCCTCCGCGGACAGCGGCTGCTTGGGTCCGTGCTTGTCGAGGATGCCCATGGCGCGACGGTAGTCCTCCAGCAGGAGCTCGCCCGCGTCCCGGCTGAAGTCGTGGCGCACCAGGATGCGCTGGATGGCCAGGTCCTCGCGGTGCGGCGGCAGGGTGTAGGCGGGCACCTGCCACCCGCGGGTGCGCAGGCGGTCGGCCAGGTCGAACAGGGTGAAGCCGTGGTCCACCCCCTCCTTCAACTTCCAGGTGAGCCCCGGGATCCCTCCGCGCCCGTCGTAGATCATCTCGAAGGGGCCCATCTGGGAGATCTCGTCGGCCAAGTAGCGGGCGGTTGCGTAGCTGGCCTCGTGGATCCTGCGGTAGCCCTCACGCCCCAGCCGGAGGAAGTTGTAGTACTGGGCGACGATCTGCCCACCGGGACGGGAGAAGTTGAGCGCGAAGACCGCCATGTCCCCGCCCAGGTAGTTGACGTGGAAGACCAGGTTGTCGGGCAGCTCCTCGGCGTCGCGCCACACCACCCAGCCCACGCCGAGCGGGGCCAGGCCGAACTTGTGTCCCGAGGCGTTGATCGACTTCACCCGCGGGAGCCGGAAGTCCCAGACCAGCTCGGGCTCCACGAAGGGGGCGATGAACCCACCACTGGCGCCGTCGACGTGGATCGGGATGTCGAGGCCGGTCTCCTCCTGGTGCCGGTCGAGCGCCGCAGCCACCTCCGCGACCGGTTCGTACTGACAGGTGAAGGTGACGCCCAGGGTGGGGACGACCCCGATGGTGTTCTCGTCGACGCGCTTGAGCACCTCGTCCGCGTTCATGATCAGACGGTCGCCCTCCATCGGGATCTCCCGGAGCTCGACGTCCCAGTAACGGGCGAACTTGTGCCAACAGATCTGCACCGGCCCGGTGACCAGGTTGGGCCGGTCGGTCGGCTTGCCCTCGGCGCGGCGCCGTTCGCGCCACTTCCACAGCAGCGCCATCCCGCCGAGCATCGCGGCCTCGCTCGACCCGGTGGTGGAGGTGCCCATGGTGTTGGCTGCCTCGGGGCTGTGCCACAGGTCGGCGAGCATGTGCACGCACCGTGCCTCGAGCTCCGCGGTCTGCGGGTACTCGTCCTTGTCGATCATGTTCTTGTCGATCGAGAGGTTCATGAGCTCCCTGACCTCCGGCTCCGCCCACGTCTGGCAGAAGGTGGCCAGGTTCTGGCGCGAGTTGCCGTCGAGCATCAACTCGTCGTGCACCACCTGGAGGACGTGGCGCGAGACGTGCTCGTCCTGGGGGAACTTGTACTTCGGCATCGGGACCGAGAGGTCGGTCGAGGCGAAGATGTCGTCCTCGAGGGCGTGGCGTACGGAGTCCTTGTCATGCAGCATGTCGTGCTCCTCATCTGGGGTCGGACGGTCTGTGCGCTGGCGATGGAGCCGGGGCCGGGTCAGGTCACCGGGAGGATTGGTCGGGGATGGTCTCCTTGGTCTCGAGCTCCTCGACCACGTCGTTGAACTCGTCGACCTTGTCGGGGCAGTAGGTCTCCACCACGGCGAGGTCGTGGGCCACCACGGTGGGGTCCAGCACGACCCGACGCAGGTGCAGCGCGTTGTTGCCGAACTGGAAGATCCCCAGGCTCTGCTGGAGGTTTCCAGCGTTCTCGCAGCTCACGCCGCCGTCGACGCCGTACAGGGCCCGTGCGGTCTCCTGGTCGACCTCCGGAAGTCCCTCCTCTGCGAGCCTCGTGTTGAGCTGGTCCGCCAGCTGGGAAGCCTCCTTCTTGTCGGCGTCGCTCTTCGACACCGTTCCGGAGGCCGAGCACGCCGAGAGGCCAAGTGCCACCGCCAGAGCCATGCCTGTCGTCCGCAGCACTGCGAGCCTGATCGCTCGCTCACGCTTCGTGTCCATGGTCATCACGCCTCCTGAGCCGGAGCATCGTCGTGGGTGTGGTTCGGGGTGGGCTCGACCTTCCACTCCGCCTTGCGCAGCCTGTAGAGCACGAACGGCCAGATTCCGAGCACCACGATTCCGGCCACGAGGATGAGGATGTAGACGCTCTGCGGCGTGGAGCCCGCGTTGCCGGACGGCTCCACGAAGCCGAGCAGGAAGGCCGCGACGCTGGCGACGAAGCCGACCGACCCGACGAAGGGCATCCACGGGGTCCTGAAGCCTCGCTTCACGTGGGGGTGGGTGCGCCGCAGGCGCATGGCCGCCAGGAACATGACCATGTACATGAGCAGGTAGAGCTGGACCGCCATCGCGGTGAGGATCCAGAAGACGGACTGCACCGAGGGCAGGATGGCGAAGAGGACCGCCATGGCCGTCACGATCAGCCCCTGGACCATCATGATCGGAACCTGCATCCCTCGACTGTTCGTCGTCTGCAGGCGGGGCGGTAGGTAGCCCTCCTTGCCCACCATGAGCAGTCCGCGGCTCGGGCCCGGGATCCAGTTGACCACCGAGGCCAGGATGCCGATGACGATGAGGAGCGCCATCACCGTGGTGCCCCAGGAGATGCCCAGGTGGTTGAAGAACACGTCGAAGGCCTGGAGGACGCCCTGGGTCAGGTTGACCTGGGAGCCCGGGATCCCCACGGAGATGGCCAGCGTGGGCAGGATGAAGACGAACAGGATGAGGACGACCGAGAGCACGATCGCCTTCGGGAACTCCACGCTCGGCTTGCGCATGTCCACCACGTGCACCGCGTTCATCTCCATGCCTGCGTAGGACAGGAAGTTGCTGACGATCAGCACGACGCTCGCCAGGCCGGTGAACTTGGGGAACCACTCCGCGTCGCTGACCGGCGGAAGCTGGGAGGTGCCTCCGTCCTGCCAGAAGATGAAGGCGAAGATGATCAGGGCCGCGGCCGGTACCAGCGTGCCGACGACGAAGCCCCACGTGCTCACCTTGGCGAAGGCGTTCACGCCTCGGGTGGCGATCAGGGTCGAGAACCAGTACACGACGAGGATCACCAGACCGGTGAAGATCCCCGAGTTGGCGAGGCTCGGTTTGAAGACGTAGGCCAGGGCCGAGGCGAAGAAGGCGAGCTGGGCCGGGTACCACGCCACGTTCTGCATCCACTGCTGCCAGATCGCGAAGAAGCCCAGCTGGTCGCCGTAGGCCTCCTTGACCCAGACGAAGACGCCTCCTTTCCATCCGCTGGCGAGCTCGGCGGCGACGAGGGCCACCGGCACCATGAACAGGATGGCGGGGAGCAGGTAGAGGAAGATCGAGGCCCAGTGGTACGGAGCCATGGCCGGCAGCCCTCGTACGCTCGCCACGGCGGTGGCGATGAGGATGGCCATCGACGTCCAGCTGATGAAGTTGTTGCGGCCCGGATCCGCCTTGCCAGGGGTGGGCTGCTGACCTTGTTCCCGAGTAGCCATGCGAATGCCTTTCGCTGGGGGTCCGACCACCCACGCTAGGTGCCGCCCCCGGGACCGGCATCACACAGAATGAATGAAGTGAGGCCCGGTGCCGGTGCGCCCGTCCCCCGTCCGCAACGCACCGCACTGCTGGCCGGGGAGTGGCCCGTCAGCCCTTGTGTGCCCGACGTCCTGCACAGCGTTTCGGGCCCGCGCCCGTGTGCCCGACCGGAGGTTTGCCTGCAGATGCCGGGTGCGCCGGCAATGCCGTCGCGCCGTGCGGGGCGGGGACGGTGGCCAACGGAGCCGCCGTGATCTCGCCGCTCGCCCTGGTGGCCGAGGGCACCGAGCTACGTCAGCTCGTCACGCCGGATGCCTGATCGGACTCCTGCGCCGCCTGGGCGTCCAGCAGTGCGCGGGCGTGCTGGCCGGAGGGTTCCTGGTCGAGGCCCCGGCGGAAGTTCTCCAGCTTCTGCTCGCCGGCGGGGAAGGGCGGCAGCAGCGGCACGTCCGGGTCCACCACCGCCTCGACCACGACCGGGCGGTCGGCGCTCAGCGCTCGCTGCCACGCCTCCACCACGTCCTCGCCCCGCTCGACCTTGATCCCGGCCAGGCCCAGCAGGTCGGCGTACCGGGCGTAGGGGAAGTCGGGCAACGACTGGCTGTCGTCGAAGCGCGGGTCGCCCTCGGTCTCGCGCTGCTCCCAGGTGACCTCGGCGAGGTCCCGGTTGTTCAGCACCAGCACGACGAACCGCGGGTCGGGCCAGTCCTGCCACCGCGCGGCCACGGTGACCAGCTCGGCGATCCCGTTCATCTGCATCCCGCCGTCGCCGACCAGCGCCACCACCGGCCGGTCGGGGGCCGCCAGCTTCGCGGCCAAGCCGTAGGGCACCCCCGAGCCCATCGAGGCGAGGGTGGAGGAGAGGTGCGCCTGGACCCCGGGCGGCAGCCGCAGGTGCCTGGCGTACCAGTAGACGACCGAACCCACGTCGACGCTGACCTGCACGTCGGCCGGGAGGAGCGCCGAGAGGGAGCGGACGACGTGCTCGGGGTTGAGCGGCACCGCCTCGGCGTCCGCGCGCTCCTCGGCGATCCGGTGCCACCGTTCCACCTGCTGCACCACCCGGGTGCGCCAGTCGTCGTCCGGGCGCTCCTCGAGCAGCGGCAGCAACGCCGCCAGGGTCTCCGCCGCGTCGCCCACCAGCCCCACCTCCACGGGGTAGCGGTTGCCCAGGTGGCGTCCGTCGAGGTCCACCTGCACCGCGCGCGCCTGCCCGGGGGCCGGGTAGAACTCGGTCCACGGATCGTTGGTGCCGACCATCAGCAGCGTGTCGCAGTGCTCCATCAGCCAGCCCGAGGCGGTCGTGCCCAGGTGGCCCATCACCCCGCAGCTGGTGGGTGCCGTCTCGTCCCACCAGGGCTTGCCCAGCAGGCTGGTGGTCACGCCCGCCCTGAGCCGTTCCACCACGGCACGCACCTCCTCGCCGGCGTGCCTGGCTCCCTGGCCCACCAGGACGGCCACCCGGCGTCCGGCGTTGAGCACGGCTGCTGCCTCGGCCAGGTCGTCGTCGTGCGGGAGCACCCGCGGTGCGCGCCACTGCGCGGTGGTGGGCACGACTCCGTGCTGGTGGGCGGGCCCCGGTGGCGCCGGCTGCACCTGGACGTCGTGCGGCAGCACCACCACGCACGGAGAACGGGTGGCCAGCGCGGTGCGGAAGGCCCGGTCGAGCACCATCGCCGCCTGCGCAGGGTCGAGGACCGTCTGGACGTACTGGGCCGCGACGTCCTTGAACAGCGCGGGCAGGTCGATCTCCTGCTGGTACTCCGCGCCGAGGGCGGTGGTCGGTTGCTGACCCACGATCGCGACCAGCGGCTGGTGGTCGAGCTTGGCGTCGTACAGGCCGTTGAGCAGGTGCACCGCCCCCGGGCCCTGGGTGCTGGTCACCACCCCGATGGTCCCGGTGTACTTCGCATGGCCCACCGCCATCAGGGCGGCGTTCTCCTCGTGCCGCGCCTGCACGAACGCCGGGTCTCTGTCCGCCCGCCGCAGTGCCCCCATCACGCCGTTGATCCCGTCGCCGGAGTAGCCGAAGACGCGGTGCACGCCCCATGCCCTCAACCGCTCCACCACCAGGTCGGCAACCAACCACTCGCCTCGGGTGGCGTCGTCCGGTCCGCTCTCTCCGGCCATGGGCGTGCCTTCCGTCGGGGATGGAGACCCCTCGGTACCCCGGATGCGCGTGGGCAATCGGCGACGTCGGTACCCGGTCCGCCCTGCGGCTCGGGCGTACGCGGCTCGGGTGTGCCGCGGCCTGGTCGTATCGCGGGCCGGTCAGAGGTTGTTGTCGCCGTGCACCACGCGGTGGAGCGCCTGCATCCGCTGGTCGAGGTCGTTGGAGACCTGCGCGGCCAGGGCCAGCTCGGCGCGCAGGTGGTCGGGCACGTCCTTGGCGAACTTGTAGTAGATCTTGTGCTCGACGCTGGCCCAGAAGTCCATGGCGACGGTGCGGATCTGGATCTCCACCCGCGGGTGCTCCACCCCGGTCGAGAGGAAGACGGGCACCGAGACGATCAGGTGGATGCTCCGGTAGCCGTTCGGCTTGGGGGAGGCGACGTAGTCCTTGACCTGGAGGATGGTGAGGTCGGGCTGGCTGCTGATCATGTCCAGGACGCGGTAGGCGTCGGAGATGAAGGAGCAGACCACCCGGACACCGGCGATGTCGTTGAGGGTCTCCACCGCTTCGACCGGGTCGTCCAGGCCCAGCTTCTCGGCCTTGGCGCGCATGGAGGCCAGGGACTTCAGGCGTGCGCTGACGTGCTCGATCGGGTTGCTCTCGCCGCGGTGGGTGAGCTCCTCGCGCAGGATCGTGATCTTCGTCAACACCTCGGTGAGCCCGAAGCGGTAGGGCAGCAGCAGCGAGGAGATCTCGCGGGCCCGCAGCTCCCACTCCCCGGAGGCGTCGCCGGGCGTCTCGGTGGGGTCCGGCGGAATGAGGTCCTGGGCGGGGGTGAGCACGCGGATGGCCTTCTTCGTGGTGGGACGGGCTCGGTCCGCGTCGGGGACGCCGACCGTGGGACACCAGCATGCCGCACGAGCGGGGGCCGCGCCTCTCCGGTGGGGGTCGGCACGTGCTCCGGGTCCCGGTGACGACCGACCGGGCCTGACCATGGCTGCGCCAAGTCAGGGGGCCAAGTCAGGGGGCCGAGTCACGACCGGCGTGCACCGGTGCTGCGGCACTGACGATCAAGGACGAGGAGCCGGCCCCGCGGAGCCTCCGGGAACCGATTGAGCCCCGCTGGACGGGCCGAGGAGCGGGTCCCGGGGGACGGGCCCGCTCCTCGAGCTGGTTCCGCTCGTGACGTGCGCCAGCGCGGCACGAGCGGAGATCAGGGCGTCACGGCAGCAGTCGGGCCGTGGCGCAGTTGGAAGAGGCCGCCTTGCCCTCCAGCCGATCGATCAGCCAGGAACGTGCACTGGCCTGGTGGGTGAGCAGCGGTCCGAGGTGGCTGACCATCAGGCCGCCGGTGTTGACCAGCTGGACCACCGGCTTGTAGGTGACCTTGGCGCCCTTGGCGCACCAGTCCAGCGCCAACTGCTTGGCCTGTCCGTGGGCGACCGTGTCGTCCTTGGTTCCGGTGAGCACCATCACCGGGACGGTGGGCCGGAGCTTCAAAGGAATGCCATCATAAGTAATCTGACCGTTTCCACTTTCTACATCATAAAAGCGTGTAAGAAGATTGATTGTTGTAGTTTTTCCAGAACCTGTAGAACCAACAATGGCAATTTTCTGTCCAGGAAGTGCGTGAATATTAATGTTCTGAAGAACTGTCTTTTCTGGAACATAATTAAAGGAAACATTATCAAGAACAACTTCACCTTTAAGCTGCTTAAGAGAATTATCAGCAGGATTTTTCCATGCCCATTTTTCAGTAACTTCTGAAGTCTGTTCAAGAACAGGCTGTCCGTTTGCATCAACAGTTTCACGAACATTTACCAAAGAATAAGTTCCTTCATCAACTTCGGCAGTTTCATCAATGATTGCAAAAATTCGTTCAGCACCAGCAAGAGCATTCAAAACACTTGTAGCCTGCTGACTAACCATAGAAATTGGCTGAGAGAAAGAACGAGTATACTGCAGGAAAGCCGCAATTGTACCAATATCAAGCATTCCAGTAAAGAAGTTCAGCTTCAACATGCCAAGGTGACCCATAATCATAACAGAAGCACCAACAATAGCAACAATTGCATATTCCATATGAGCACTGTTATTCATAATTGGTCCCATTAAACCACCAAAAGACATAGCTCTTGTTCCGGCTTTACGAAGATTATTATTCAATTCTTCAAATTCAACCTTAGATTTTGCTTCGTGATTAAATACCTTTACAACCTTCTGACCTTCTACAGTTTCTTCAATAAAACCATTCATTTTACCAACGCACTGCTGATTCTGTCGAAAAGCACTTGCAGAACGTTTTCCAAGACTGGCAATAATAAGAGTAACCAGGAATACAGTAATAATCATAACGATAGTAAGCATTGGACTTAAAACTATCATCATAACAAAAACCGAAATTACAGAAATAACAGAAGACAACAACTGAGGAACAGTATTACTCATCATTTCACGCATAGTATCTGTATCGTTAGTAAAACGAGACA
>JAZQNT010000529.1:0-5073 GCA_045627505.1 Nocardioides sp. | reverse complement strand
GCCGGACGCTCGTCGCCGGCCTTCTTGGGCACCCAGATGCGACCGTCGTTGCGCAGCGACTCACTCATCAGGGTCAGCTTGGACTGGTAGTCGCCGGAGACCGGGATGCAGGTCGGGTGGATCTGCGTGTAGCAGGGGTTGGCCATGTAGGCGCCCTTGCGGTGCGCGCGCCAGGCGGCGGTGACGTTCGAGCCCATCGCGTTGGTCGACAGGAAGAAGACGTTGCCGTAGCCACCGGTGGCCAGGACGACGACGTCGGCCAGGTGGGTGTCGATCGCACCGGTGACCATGTCACGGGTGATGATGCCGCGCGCCTTGCCGTCCACCATGACGAGCTCGAGCATCTCGTGGCGGGTGAACTCCTTGACGGTGCCGGCAGCGACCTGGCGCTCCATGGCCTGGTAGGCGCCGATCAGCAGCTGCTGACCCGTCTGGCCGCGGGCGTAGAAGGTGCGGGAGACCTGCACACCACCGAAGGAGCGGTTGTCGAGCAGGCCGCCGTACTCACGGGCGAACGGAACGCCCTGTGCGACGCACTGGTCGATGATGTCCGCCGACACCTCGGCGAGGCGGTAGACGTTGTTCTCGCGGGCGCGGTAGTCGCCACCCTTGACGGTGTCGTAGAAGAGGCGGTGAACGGAGTCACCGTCCTCCTTGTAGTTCTTGGCGGCGTTGATGCCGCCCTGCGCGGCGATGGAGTGCGCGCGACGCGGGGAGTCCTGGTAGCAGAACGTCTTCACGTTGTAGCCGGCCTCGCCCAGGGTGGCGGCGGCGGCACCACCGGCAAGGCCGGTGCCCACGATGATGATTTCCAGCTTGCGGCGGTTGGCCGGGTTGACGAGGCGGTTCTCGAACTTGCGGTTGTTCCAACGGTTCGCGATCGGACCGGTCGGTGCGACGGGGTCGACGAGCGGGGCGCCGAGGGTGTAGTAGCCAGCGGCGTCGTCAGACTTCTGAACCGGCGGCTGGTTGGTCTGGGTGGTTCCGTCCAGGAAAGCCATGGATGTCTCGGTCCTTACTTGGTGATGCCGAAGAGCACGGAGAGCGGGACGAGGGCGAAGCCGCCAGCGATCACGATCGCCACGACCCAGCCGGCACGCTTCGCGTTCCTGCGGGAACGGGCAGTGTTGGTGAGACCCAGGGTCTGCGAGGCGCTCCACACACCGTGGTGCAGGTGCATGCCGAGCGCGAACATCGCGACCAGGTAGATGAGGGTCATCCACCACAGGTCAAACGTGTCGACCAGCAGGTTGTAGGGGTCGTTGGTCGCCCCACCCTGCGGGTTGACCTTGCCCACCGTGAAGTTGAGGAGGTGCCACACCAGGAAGACGAAGATGGCCAGGCCGCCCCAGCGCATGGTGCGCGAGGAGAGCGACGAAGCCAGGTTCTTCTTGACCGAGTACTTCGTGGTGCGTGCCTTGTGGGCGCGGCCCGTCAGGACGATGGCCGACCACACATGCGCCACCAGGGCGACGATCAACACGATGCGGATGATCCACAGGAGACCGTTCTCCGGGAGCATCGGCTCGCCGATCACTCGCAGGTGGTGCGCGTACTCGTTGAACGCGTCGTGGCCTGCGAAGACCTTCGTGTTGCCGTACATGTGCGCGAGCAGGTAGAGCAGGAAGATGATCCCGCTCACTGCCATCGTGATCTTGAGGGCGATCGTCGAACGAGTCGACCGCGAGCCCTTCACAAGGGTCTGGTTGGAAGTTTGGGTTGCCACGAGCACCACGGTAACGCTGCGGACACGGGACTGTCGCAGCGGTCTCCCCACACGGGCGTGTGAGATACACCTTGTTACCGGTAGGTCGGGTTTTCCTTAGGTCACCCTTATCGAGAGTTGGGGAACCCTAACGCATGCCTGGTCACGCCGTCTCCGATTGCCGCGACGCCTCGGTTGCGACGGCCCGGGGCCTCTGACCTCGCCGGCGTGGACGCCGCCCCCTCGGACGCCCGCCCGG
Source organism: Nocardioides sp. (assembly GCA_045627505.1). Lineage (GTDB taxonomy): Bacteria > Actinomycetota > Actinomycetes > Propionibacteriales > Nocardioidaceae > Nocardioides. The sequence continues at coordinate 3,109 of JAZQNT010000529.1, read as the reverse complement.
ACCCCGGCGGACAGGTCACAGACCCTCGCAGACGGTCCGAAACAGGTTCCGGCGACGGAATCCACCCCCGTGTGGGGGCGTCTGGCATGCGACCGGGCGCGGTCCGCTGAGGGGGGCGGACTTATCCTGCGTGACATGACCACACCGATCGACCGGATCGCGCTCACCTCCCCGGAGGACACCGCGACCGCTGCTGACTGGGAGAGCGCGACCGCGGCCGTGCTGCGCAAGACGCGCCGCTTGGCCGACGACGCCGCAGACGCAGACGTCTGGGAGAAGCTCGCCCGCACCACGCTGGACGGCATCTCCGTCGCCCCCATCGGGCAGAGGACCGACCTCGAGGGCCTCGCCACCGCCGGGCGTCCCACGCGTCAGGGGGACTGGGACGTACGGGTCCACGTCGTGGGCCCCGACGCCAAGGCCGCGAACGAGGCGCTGCTGGTCGACCTCGAGAACGGCGCCACCTCCGTCTGGGTCGAGCTCGGTTCCGGCCTCGACGCCGCCGACCTCCCCACCGTGTTCAAGGGCGTGTACACCGACCTCGCCGCCGTGGTGCTGGACGCACCCGGTGACCGCGTCGCCGCAGCGACGGCGCTCGTCGACCTGCTCGACGGGGTCACCCCGGCGGTTGGCACCAACCTGGGTGCCAGCCCGGCGCTGGGCGGCACCTCCGCCGAGGAGCTCGTCGCGATCGCCCGCCTGGCGCTGGCCACGGGCACGTTCGGTGTCGTCGTCGACGCCTCCAAGCTGCACGACCTGGGCGCCTCGGACGCCCAGGAACTCGGGTACTCGATCGCCGTCGGCGTCGAGGTGCTGCGCACCCTGACCGACGCGGGGATCTCGCTCGCCGACGCCCTCAACCTGGTGGAGTTCCGCTACGCGGCCACTGACGAGCAGTTCCCGACCATTGCCAAGTTCCGCGCCGCCCGGCGCCTCTGGGCCCGCGTGGCCGAGCTCTCCGGCGCCTCGGAGCCGGTGCAGCGCCAGCACGCGGTCACCAGCCGTCCGATGATGAGCAAGTACGACCCGTACGTGAACATGCTGCGCACCACTGTCGCCGCGTTCGCCGCGGGCGTCGGCGGGGCCGAGTCGGTCACCGTCCTGCCGTTCGACTCCACCCTCGGTCTGCCCGACGCCTTCGGTCGCCGCATCGCCCGCAACACGTCCTCGCTGCTGCTCGCCGAGTCGCACCTGGGCAAGGTCACCGACCCGGCCGGCGGTTCGTACGCCGTCGAGAAGCTGACCGACGACCTCGCCCGCGCCGGCTGGGAGGAGCTGGGCCGCATCGAGTCCGCGGGCGGTGCCGCCGCGGCCCTGGCCGACGGTTCGATCGTGGACCGCGTGGAGGAGGTCGTGGCCGCCCGCGAGGTCGCCATCGCCCACCGCCGCCAGCCGATCACCGGCGTGAGCGAGTTCCCGAACCTGGGCGAGACCCTGCCCGTGCGCACCCCGCACCCGTCGGCCGACGCGGTCCGCCGCTACGGCGCCTCCTTCGTGGCCCTGCGCGACGAGCCGGCCGAGGGCAAGGTCTTCCTGGCCACGATGGGCACCATCGCCCAGCACACCGCCCGGGCCACCTTCGCGACCAACCTGTTCGCCGCCGGCGGGATCGCGGTCGACGCCGCCGGCCCGACCGCCGACGCCGAGGAGCTGGCCGCCAAGGTCGACGGCCACAAGGTCGCCTGCCTGGCCGGCACCGACGCCGCCTACGCCGAGTGGGGCGCGGCCGCCGTCGAGGCGCTGCGCGCCGCTGGCGTCGAGCACGTCATCCTCGCCGGCAAGCCCGGTGACCTCGAGGTCGACGACTCCTGCGCGATGGGCCTCGACGCCCTCGCGTTCCTCCACACCACCCGTGAGGCCCTCGCATGAGCATTCCGTCCAACTTCTCCGGTCTCCCGCTGGGTGGCGCGTCCGGTCCGGCCCCGAAGGCCGCCGGCGAGCCGTGGACCAGCCCCGAGGGCATCGACGTCCTGGGCGTCTACGGCCCCGAGCACCTCGACGGCCTCGACGGTCTCGACACCTGGCCGGGCCTGAGCCCGTTCCTGCGCGGTCCGTACCCGACGATGTACACCACCCAGCCGTGGACCATCCGTCAGTACGCCGGCTTCTCCACCGCCGAGGAGTCCAACGCGTTCTACCGCCGCAACCTGGCGGCCGGCCAGAAGGGCCTCTCGGTCGCCTTCGACCTGGCCACCCACCGCGGCTACGACTCCGACCACCCGCGTGTGCGTGGTGACGTCGGCATGGCGGGCGTGGCGATCGACTCGATCTACGACACCCGCACCCTGTTCGACGGCATTCCGCTCGACCAGATGTCGGTCTCGATGACCATGAACGGTGCCGTGCTGCCGGTCCTGGCGCTCTACATCGCCGCCGCCGAGGAGCAGGGCGTCAAGCCCGAGCAGCTCGCGGGGACCATCCAGAACGACATCCTCAAGGAGTTCATGGTCCGCAACACCTACATCTACCCGCCGGCGTCGTCGATGCGGATCATCTCCGACATCTTCGCGTTCACCTCGCAGAAGATGCCGCGGTTCAACTCGATCTCCATCTCCGGCTACCACATGCAGGAGGCCGGTGCGACCGCCGACCTCGAGCTGGCCTACACCCTGGCCGACGGTGTGGAGTACATCCGCGCCGGTCTCGACGCGGGGCTGGACATCGACAAGTTCGCCCCCCGCCTGAGCTTCTTCTGGGCGATCGGCATGAACTTCTACATGGAGGTCGCCAAGATGCGCGCTGCCCGCGCGCTCTGGGCCCGTCTGGTCCGCCAGTTCGACCCGAAGAACCCCAAGTCGCTCTCCCTGCGCACCCACTCGCAGACCTCCGGCTGGTCGCTGACCGCCCAGGACGTCTTCAACAACGTGGGCCGCACCGCGATCGAGGCGATGGCCGCGTCGCAGGGCCACACCCAGTCGCTGCACACCAATGCCCTCGACGAGGCCATCGCGCTGCCGACCGACTTCAGTGCCCGCATCGCCCGCAACACCCAGCTGCTGCTGCAGCAGGAGTCCGGCACGACCGACATCATCGACCCGTGGGCCAGTCCGGCCGAAAGACGGCGAGTCCGCGAGTCGGGAAACGTCAGAAGGCGCGGATGAAGTCCCGG
>JAZQNT010000528.1:0-8085 GCA_045627505.1 Nocardioides sp. | reverse complement strand
CCCCCAGCGACGGAGCGACCTCCAGCGACGCAACGACCCCGAGCGACGGATCGGACCCGAGCCAGGCCCCCACCCCCAGCGCCACGTCCTCCGGCGACCCGAGCACGGGGGACGAGGGAGTGCGAAGGATCGACGACGCCGTGTTCACCTGGTCGATCAACGGGCAGAGCAACGCCCAGTCGCACAACCCGCTGACCGACAACTTCCTCTCCGCCGGCGCGGCCAACCCCGGCCGCGGCGGGATGGTGCTGAGCAGTTCCAAGTGGCGTGCCACCGAGGGGTCCGTCGAGATCCAGAAGCGCGACGCGAAGGGTGCCTGGAAACGTGCCACGTGGGCCGGCCTCGGCACCGACGCGCGCGGCACCAAGATCGACATGAGCTCCACCTTCAGCGGACACCGGGTCCGGATCACCGGTGGTACCGGGATCATCGACGCAGCCGGTGACGACGCGACGGTCCAGTGGAAGGGCACGTTCACCGTCGTCTACTACGGCGGCAACACCGTGTTCACCCTGACGGATCCCAAGATCACCGTGCGCGGCGGCAAGGGACGCCTCACCGCCACCGGTGGAGGCTGGGCCTCGGACCGGTTCGACCCCACCGTGTGGCAGGCCGTCGAGGACAAGGTGGTCCCCGTGGCGGAGCTGTCCGGGGTCGACGTGACCGAGAGCGGCTTCTCCGTCACCCCCGGGTACCGAGGCGTGAAGGTGTCCGGGCCCGAGCCGCAGGACCGCACCGTCCAGGACTGGGGCTCCTTCCCCCAGGAGTTCGTCACCTTCCTGGAGCCGATGGGTGCCGCGCAGTTCTGGTACTCCACCGGCCTCACCACGGACTGGACGAAGCTGCCCGATCCGATCGCGGTCGGGTGGGCCGGGGCCGAGCCCGAGGTCCCCGACGAGGCGAAGCCCACCACACCCAAGCAGCCGAAGCCCACCAACCGGGTGGTCACGCCGCCTCCGGTCGCGGCACCGAGGGACCCCTCCGTGCCCACCACCACGACCCAGGTGCCGGTCCCCGCACCGGCAGCGGGCGTCCCCCTCCCCACCATCGCCCCGCAGGGGGGTGGAGGCCCAGAGCCGGAAGCCGTCCGGATCGGCCAGGCGGTTCAGGTCACGGCGGCCGGGGCGGACCTGGTGGACGCCATCCCCACGGCATCCGCGATCACCGACGCCCGGGACCAGGCGAGTCTCGCGTGGTTCGTCGGAGGGCTTCTCCTCCTGGCCTCTGCGTCACTGCTGCTCGTGCTCGCCCGCACACGACGTCCCTGAATCCACGGGACGTCCCTGAGAGGGACGTCCTGAGACCTTGTGCAACACCGCTTGCCCGTGGGCGGCCATCCCGGGCATTTGCCAGAAGAACCGAGAGGAATCCCATGCAGTCACTCATGCGCACCGCGGGCCGCGGCCTGTCCGTCGGTCTTGCCGGCGTGCTGGTCGCGGGCACCACTGCCCTCGTCGCACCCGCGCAGGCCGTTTCCGACGTCGCCCCTGAAGCTCCGCACCTGGACTGGCGCATCAGCACCACGTTCGTCGAGCACCTCTTTACTGGCGAGATGTACCCGGGCGCAGTCGCCACCAACCCGCTCCCGGGCGTCGTGAGCGACGGTGCGAAGTACACCGACGGCGGTCTGTTCGGCGGTGCCGACGACACCTTCACCTTCCCGCAGGCATCGAAGAAGGTCGTCGACGGTGACGTCGTCCGCTCCTACCGGGGCACGGTCGAGGGAACCTTTGTCAACGGAAGCACCCGCTACTACTCCGTCACGGTCTCCGACCCGGTCGTCACCGTGACCAAGGAGGGCGCCGGCAGCATCACCGCCACCGTCTCCTCCGAGGTCTACGACAACCCGGGACAGGTCGCGGCAGTGACCGCTCCGCGCCAGGTGGTCATGGCGGACATCGCATCCGTCTCCGTCGAGGGCACGCGCACCGCGGTCACCCCGGCCTGGGGCGGCGTGATCCCTGCGGGCAGCCCCGTCGCCACCGAGCTGGGGATCCCGGCCGGTCAGCCGATCGACGGCAAGGCCTTCAGCCCGGAGCTGATCAAGAACCTGGTCTCCACCACCCGGGCGCACTTCTACCAGTCCTCGACCAGCGCCTCGCAGGCCAAGAAGACGCCGGCCGTCGCGACCCTGGTCACCACGCCCTCCGTCAGTTCCGAGGTGACCATCGCGAACCGCGCCGAGGGCCTCGGCATCACCGTCAAGGGCCACGACTTCTCGGCCGTGACGAAGCCGGGTGACGCAGGCGTCTACGTCGCGCTCGCTCCCGTCGACACCGTGGTCAACTACAGCGACCGCTCCACCACCGCCGCCATGGCTGCCGTCGACTACGTCGTCCCGCAGCGCTTCCAGGGCTCCGAGTTCACCGCGGTCCTGAACGTCCCCACCGAGAAACTCGAGATCGGCAAGAAGTACGCCATCTTCACCTGGCAGGCACACCTGCACTCGAACTCCTCGCAGGACACCAAGACCCCGGTCGAGATCGATTGGACCAAGTGGAACCCGACCGCGACGTCCACCACGCTGTCCGCCAAGGGCGGCACGCTGGCCGCCACGCTGACCGCCAAGGTCTCCCCGGCCGCCGCCGGCAAGGTGACCTTCAAGGAGGGCACCAAGACCCTCGGCACCGCCAACGTCGTCAACGGCGTCGCGACCCTGAAGGTCTCCGGCCTCACCGGTGGCACCAAGAGCGTGTCGGCCGTCTTCGCCCCGGCGAAGGCTGACGAGTTCAAGGCCTCCACCGCCAAGACGGTCCGCGTCGCCGTGGCCAAGGCCGCCTCCAAGACCACCCTCAAGGTGACCAAGAAGGCGACCCGCAAGAAGACCGGCAAGGTCTCCGTCTCCATTGCCGGCGGCAAGGTCAAGGCGACCGGCAAGGTCAAGGTCGTCGTCAAGGCGCCCGGCAAGAAGGCCGTGACCAAGCGCGTCACCCTGAAGAAGGGCAAGGCCGCGGTGGCCCTGACCAAGGCGAAGAAGAAGGGCACCTACGCGGTGACCGTCACCTACGCCGGCGACGCCAAGCTCAAGGCTCCGAAGAAGAAGGTCGTCAAGTTCAAGGTCAAGTGACCAACTGACGCCCGCAATGCCGAAGGGCCGGAACTCCTCGGAGTTCCGGCCCTTCGTGCGTCCGATGGAACGCCGGAGTGGTCAGTCGAGCGGGACCGCTCTGCGGAAGTACTGCTCACCGGCGAACGGTCCGCCGGGGTGCAGGGCCTCGAAGGCGTCCTCCTCGCGGACCGGCAGCTCGGCGGCGAACACGGAGGCGTCGTCGACCGGGAGGTAGCCCAGGGCCCGTCCGGGGGCGAGGTCCCACCACGCGTCCCGGTTGGCCGAGATGCCGTAGAGCACGGCGAAGCCCGGCTCCGGCATGCTCAGGGCGGCCAGCACCATGCGCACGCAGTCGTCGTGGGAGAGCCAGGTGGCCAGGTGGCGTCGGGTGGTCGGGCGCTCCAGGAACGAGCCGATCCGGCAGGCGACCGTGTCGATGCCGTAGCGGTCGGCGTAGAGGCTCATCACGGCCTCGGCCGCCACCTTCCCGACGCCGTAGAAGGTGTCCGGGCGCGGGCGGGCGTCCACGGTCAGCAGGCCGGCCTCGAGGTCGACGCGGGGCGTGCGTCCGACCGCGTGGTTGGAGGAGGCGTACACGAGGCGTCGCACCCCGTGGGCGACCATCGCGTCGAGCAGGACCGTCGTGGTCAGCACGTGCGAGGTGAACGAACCCACCAGGTCCAGCTCGTCCGGATGGCCCGCGAGGTGGACCACGGCGTCCGGTGCCGCCTCCGCGACGAGTGAGTCGACCCATGCCGCGTCGGCACAGTCCCCGACGTGCCAGGCCGAGGTTCCTGTCCAGCCCGCCTCCACCAGGTCGAGGGCAACCACGTCGTGTCCGGCCGCGATGAGCGCCGGACCGACCGTGCGGCCGATCGATCCGGCGGCGCCGGTCAGCAGGACGCGCATCAGATCTGCGGGACCAGCTGGCTCAGGAGCTCACCCATGCGGGTGGCGGCGGAGCGTCCGGCCTCCAGCACCTCCTCGTGGTTCAACGGCTCGCCGGTCATGCCGGCCGCGGCGTTGGTGACCAGGCTGATGCCCAGGATCTCCATGCCCGCCTGGCGGGCGGCGATCGCCTCGAGGGTGGTGGACATGCCCACCAGGTCGGCGCCCCAGACCCGGAACATCCGGATCTCCGCCGGGGTCTCGTAGTGCGGGCCGGGGGTCTGCACGTAGACGCCCTCGTCGAGCGTGGGGTCGATCTGCTTGACCAGTGCCCGCAGGCGCGGCGAGTACAGGTCGGTGAGGTCGACGAAGTTGGCGCCCTCGACCGGGGAGTGGCCGGTGTAGTTGATGTGGTCGCTGATCAGCACCGGGGTGCCGGGGCTCCATGCGGGGTTGAGCCCGCCGCAGCCGTTGGTCAGCACCACGGTGCGACACCCCGCCGCCGCGGCGGTGCGCACGGGGTGCACGACGGCACGCACGCCCTTGCCCTCGTAGAAGTGGGTGCGGGAGAGGAAGACCAGCACGTTGCGCTCACCCACCCGGACCGAACGGATCTTGCCGGAGTGTCCCTGCACCCCGGCGGGGTGGAAGCCGGGGAGGTCCACGGTGTTGATCTCGGCGGTCGCCGGGCCCAGGGCGTCGACGGCCGGCAACCAGCCGGAACCGAGGACGAGCGCGATGTCGTGGGACTCGACCCCGGTGAGGTCGCGGAGGGTGGCGGCGGCCTGGTCGGCCAGGGCGAAGGGATCCATCTCGGTCACTGCTCGATCCTAGGGGTCCGGCGGCGGACGGGTGAAGTGACGGACCCGGACCGCGGTGGGCGCGCGCCGTCATGCCCGCCGCTGCGCACACAGGGGATGGCCGTGCGGCTGGAGGTAGGGCAGGGTGGGGGAGATGATCAGTCATTTCGGGATCAACGTCGTCGACATGAACGCCGCGGCCGCCTTCTACGACCGCGTGCTGGCGGTGCTGGGCCACCGCAGGCTGACCGACCACGGCGTGGCGATCGGCTACGGGAGCACCGTGCCGGAGTTCTGGATCAGCACCTTCGAGGGCATCGGCCCCAACCGCGAGGTGCACGTGGCCTTCACCGCCCCGGACACGGCCCTGGTCGATGCCTGGTTCGCGGAGGCGGTGGCCGCCGGGGCCGAGGTGCTGCACGAGCCGCGCCTGTGGCCGGAGTACCAGGAGGGCTACTACGGCGCGTTCGTCCGCGACCCGGACGGGAACAACATCGAGGCCGTCTGCCTGGTCCCGACGGCCTGACCGGTCCTCGCCCCTGACTGGTCCTCGTCCCAGACGGGTCGATCGCGGCCGCCTGCGTGGGCACCTTCCGTGCGCAGATCGGCGTGACGCCGGTCCTCGTTGGCGCACAGGGTGGCGCACAGGGTGGCGGACGGAGGCTGCGTGGACGTGACGTTCATGTGAAGCCCGCGTTACGTGCCCGCGTGTCGTTTGTCCGGGCGCGCCCCAGGGCGCAGGATCAGGGAGTGGTAGCAGATCGACCCTTCCCCAAACTGCCCACCGGACCGCGTTTGACGCTGGGTGAGCGCCTGCAACTCGTCCGTGGACGGTGGCGGCTGCTGGTGCGCCTGGGCTGTGCGACCGCGGGGGCCTACGCCTTCTCCGTGCACGTCCTGCACCACGAGCAGGCCTTCTTCGCCCCGATCGCGGCGGTGGTGGTGCTGCTGGGTGGCGTCGGGCTGAGGCAGCGAATGCTGGTGGACCTCATCCTCGGAGTGGCGGTGGGGGTGCTGGCCGCGGAGCTGCTGATCCTGGCCATCGGTCGCGGCGTGTGGCAGCTCTCCCTGGTTGCGACACTGGCGACCGCCGTCGCGGTCTTCTGCGGGCTGAAGGGAGTGGCCCTCACCCAGGCTGCGAACTCAGGTGTGCTGCTCACCGCCGTGGTACCGGCCGTCGGGGCGGCGAACCCGGCACTGACCCGCTTCGCCGACTCGTTGGTCGGCGGTGCGATGGCGCTGTTGATGCTGGTCCTCATGCCGCGCAACGCGCGCCGCGACCTCTACGGGGAGGTGCGCCCGTTGCTGGGGTCGCTGCAGGCCCTGCTGAAGACGTTGGCGACGGCGATGCGGGAGAGCGACCCGGTGGCCGCGCACGATGCGTTGACCCGGGCGCGCGGCCTGCAGGGCAAGATCAACCAGGCGATCACCACCGCCGCCAACGCGCGCGAGGCTGCGCACCTCTCGCCCACCCGGTGGCACCAGCGCAACGACATCGAGCGCTACACCGAGGTGTTGGGCGACATCGACAACGCCATCCGTGATGCCCGGGTGCTGGCGCGCCGGGTGGGCACGATGATGCGTCTGGGGGAGTACCCCGGTGACCACCTCGCGGCGGCCGTCGACGGCCTGGCCGAAGGGGTGGGCGTCTTCCACGACGTCCTGGCCGATCCCGGGGAGCGGGCCCGGGCTGAGAAGGCGCTGATCAACTCGGTGCGCATCGCGATGGAGGCGCTCACCGACGAGATGACGCTCAACCGGGCCGCAGTGGCTGCGCAGGTGCGTTCGCTGGCCGCCGACCTGCTGTTTGCCGGGGGTATGACCCGCGACGAGCTGGACGTACGACTCCGGTTCTGAGCGAGCGGCGGCGAGGCGCCCTTCAGAGCCCGACGGAGCGACAGGGACGGTTGCGCAGCGCCAGCACGTAGTCGTGCGGGGCGTCCGCAGCCTCGGCTGCGTCGGCGATCACGCCGAGGTACGAGGCGCTGGGCAGCCCGCCCTCGTAGGCATCGAGGACGTAGGTCCAGGCCAGCACCTCGCCGGTCAGGGTGGAGGCCCGCACCTTGGCCTTGCGGTACAGCCCGGTGTCGGCCGACTCCCAGGCGTCCAGCGCTGCCTCGTCCTCGTCGCTGACGTCGTAGAGCGCCACGAAGACCTGCTCGATCGGGTCTTCGACGAGGGTCGCCAGGGCCCCGTCCCAGCCGTGCTCCTCGCCCCCGAAGGTGAGGCGCCACCCGGTCAGCCAGCCGGTGCCTCGCAGCGGGGAGTGCGGGCAGCGTTCGCCCATGCGGCTGGGGTCCAGGTTCGTCCCGTAGGCGGCGTAGAGCGTCACGCGGGCAGCGTAGCGACCCCGGGGGACGCGGTGCGAGGGGGAGGACCCGAACGGGGGGTTCGTCACCCCGGGGCGCTGCACCCCAACCGGGGTGCCGGTGCACGCGGGCAAGGGCATATCCTTGGGGCGTGACTGACTCCGCGACTCACTTCGACGTTGTTGTCCTCGGCGCTGGCCCCGGTGGTTACGTGGCCGCCATCCGCGCTGCCCAGCTCGGCAAGAAGGTTGCCGTGGTGGAGAAGCAGTACTGGGGCGGTGTCTGCCTCAACGTCGGCTGCATCCCTTCCAAGGCTCTCCTCAAGAACGCCGACCTGGCGCACCTTCTCGCCCACGACAAGGCCAAGTACGGCATCGAGGGCGACGCCACGATGTCCTACGGCCCGACGCACAAGCGTTCGCGCCAGGTGAGCGCGGGGATCGTCAAGGGCGTCCACTTCCTCATGAAGAAGAACAAGATCACCGAGGTCGACGGCTGGGGAACCATCACCTCCCCGACCTCCCTCTCCGTGGCCCTGAACAGCGGTGAGACCCAGACCCTCACCTTCAACGACCTGATCATCGCCACCGGCGCGACCGTCCGCCTGCTGCCGGGCATCGAGGTCTCGCAGAACGTGGTCACCTACGAGGAGCAGATCCTCGACGCCGAGCTCCCGAAGTCGATCATCATCGGTGGTTCCGGTGCCATCGGCGTTGAGTTCGCCTACGTGATGAAGAACTTCGGCGTGGACGTCACCATCGTCGAGTTCGCGGACCGCATGGTCCCGGCCGAGGACGCCGACATCTCCAAGGAGCTCCTCAAGCACTACAAGAAGCTGGGCGTCAACATCCTGCTGTCGACCAAGTCGGATCGTAGCCATGTCGTTCTGTGAGCCAAGGAGTTGTCCCTCTCTATTGTCTTCCTAAGACCGCTTGGCCTCCGACTTCGTCGAGTTCGCGGACCGCATGGTCCCGGCCGAGGACGCCGACATCTCCAAGGAGCTCCTCAAGCACTACAAGAAGCTGGGCGTCAACATCCT
>JAZQNT010000527.1:0-1950 GCA_045627505.1 Nocardioides sp. | reverse complement strand
AGCAGCGTCCGGTGCACCGCGACCTGCTCGTGGGTCGCGTCGGCGGGGATGTTCTCCAGGTAGCCCTCGATCGCCGACAGCGTGAAGCCGTGGGCCTGCAGCTCGCGGACCAGCTCCAGCCGGGCGAGGTGATCGGGCCCGTAGAAGCCGTTGCGGCCCTCGCGGCGGGGCGGCGGGATGAGTCCGCGGCCGGCGTAGAAGCGCACGGTGCGGACGGTCATGCCCACCCGGGCCGCGAGCTGCTCGACGCTCATGGTCTCGGCGGGAGTGGTGGTCATGGTCACGACCCTATGGCACCCCAACCCTTTGACTTTGACAGTGTTGCTGTCACAATTCAGACGGGCCCCACCCTGTGGTGCCCGCACATCGGATTCTGCGAGACTCTTCTGTAAGGAAACTGCCATGACCGAGGCCTTCGTCTACGACGCCATCCGCACGCCGCGAGGTCGCGGCAAGAAGTCCGGCTCACTCCACGAGGTCAAGCCGATCTCGTTGGTCACCGGCCTGATCGACGAGATGCGCAAGCGCAACCCCAGCCTGGACACCGATGGCATCGAGGACCTGATCCTCGGCTGCGTGTCCCCCGTCGGCGACCAGGGCGCCGACATCGCCAAGACCGCTGCCCTCGCGGCCGGTCTGCCCGACACCGTCGCCGGCGTCCAGCTCAACCGCTTCTGCGCGTCCGGCCTGGAGGCCGTCAACCAGGCCTCCGCCCGCGTGCGCTCGGGCTGGGAGGACCTGATCCTCGCCGGTGGCGTCGAGTCGATGTCGCGCGTCCCGATGGGCTCCGACGGCGGCCCCTGGGCACAGGACCCGGCCACCTCGTTCCGCGCTCCGTTCGTCCCGCAGGGGATCGGCGCCGACCTGATCGCCACCGTCGAGGGCTGGACCCGCGACGACGTGGACGCCTTCGCTGCGCAGTCGCACGCCCGGGCCGCCGCGGCCTGGTCCGAGGGACGCTTCGACCGTTCGGTCGTCCCGGTCAAGGATGTCTCCGGCCTCACCGTGCTCGACCGCGACGAGACCATCCGTCTCGGCACCACCGCCGAGTCCTTGAGCAAGCTCAAGCCGTCGTTCGCCCAGATCGGCCGGGATGCCGGGTTCGACGAGACCGCGCTGCAGAAGTACCACTGGCTCGAGCGGATCGAGCACGTGCACCACGCGGGCAACTCCTCGGGCATCGTGGACGGCGCGGCGCTGATGGCGATCGGCACCGAGCAGGCGGGCAAGGACCTCGGCCTGACCCCGCGCGCCCGGATCATCTCCACCGCGGTCTCCGGCGCCGACCCGGTCATCATGCTCACCGGCCCGGCCCCGGCCGCCCGCAAGGCACTGGCCCGCGCCGGGCTGACGGTCGAGGACATCGATCTGTTCGAGATCAACGAGGCGTTCGCCGCCGTCGCCCTGCGCTTCATGCGCGACATGGGCATCGACGACTCGATCACCAACGTCAACGGCGGCTCCATCGCCATGGGTCACCCGCTGGGGGCCACTGGCGCCATGATCCTCGGCACGCTGATCGACGAGTTGGAGCGTCAGGGCAAGCGCCGCGGCCTCGCCACGCTCTGCGTCGGCGGCGGCATGGGCATCGCAACCATCGTCGAGCTCGTCTGAGACCCGGACCGGAAGAGGAACTGAACTGATGAGCACCGACACCGCTGCCCAGACCCCCGCCGTGACCGCAGTCCGCTACGACAAGGACGCCGACGGCATCGTCACCCTGACCCTGGACGACCCCACCCAGTCGGCCAACACGATGAACGAGCTCTACGCCTTCTCGATGAAGGCCGTCGTGGCCCGCCTCGCCGAGGAGCTCGCGGCCGACCCGACGAGCGTCACCGGCGTGGTCATCACCTCGGCGAAGAAGACCTTCTTCGCCGGTGGTGACCTCAAGCGGATGATGCAGGTCGGCCCGGCCGACGCCGAGGTGATGTTCACCCTGGTGGAGGG
>JAZQNT010000526.1:0-1915 GCA_045627505.1 Nocardioides sp. | reverse complement strand
GGCACGGCAAGCACTGCCGCCAACGTCCGCTGACTCATGGCGCCAGCCTCTCAGACGGGCCCCAAGGCATCACGTTCGCGGCCCTCACCCGCCGGCCACCGGGCTCCCGGGGGACGCACCCTCCGCACCCCGGACCTGGCGCGTCGGACGCACCGCGATCCCGGTGCTGCGCTCACGCGGCCGCTCGGGCAGGCGGCTCCGCACGCGGGGCTCGGTGCTCAGGGCCCTGGCCAACCGTGCGGTGGCGACGTCGCGGTCGACCTCGCCGTGCCCGTCCCGGCCGAGCCACGCCACCCAGCACATGGTGAGCACGGTCACGACGCCGGCCGGTGCCAGCCACCACAGGATCTCCACGCGCACAGGTTAGTCGGGCGCGCGGTGCTCGTCCCCATCCCACGCCGCCGCCCCTCACCCCTGACCGCCCAGCCCCTGACCCCCCAGCCACCGGGGAAGTAGGCTCGGCCACATGAACGAGATCCCCGGCGGCCCCGGTCCTGGCGACGAGAACCCGTTCAAGGGCACGCCCTTCGAGCAGTTCTTCAGCGGCGCGGCAGGAGGGCCCGGCTTCCCCGGCTTCCCGCCGGGGATGGACCTGAACGCCCTGATGGCGCAGGTGCAGAAGTTCATGCAGCCCCACGACGGGCCGATCAACTGGGAGAACACCCTCGACATCGCCCGACGCACCGCGGCGCAGCGGCCCGACCCCACCCCGTCGCAGGCCCAGCAGCACGCGGTCGCCGATGCCGTCCGCCTGGCTGACCACTGGCTCGACGAGACCACCACCTTCCCGTCTGCGGTCGTGACCGCGGTCGCGTGGAGCCGTGCGGAGTGGATCGTGGAGACCGCCGACGTGTGGCGGACCCTGGTGGAGCCGATGGCAGCCTCCGCCACCGGCGCCCTGTCCAACGCGCTGCCCGAAGAGGCCAAGGCGATGGCCGGGCCGCTGATCGGGATGCTCTCCCAGGCCACCGGAGCGATGGTCTCGCAGCAGATCGGCTCCGCCCTGGGTGGTCTGGCCGCCGAGGTCTGGGGCGCCACCGACATCGGCATCCCGCTCAACTCGTCCGGCCGTGCGGCCCTGGTGATCGGCAACGTCGACGCCTTCGCCGAGGGACTCGACGTCCCGGCCGAGGACGTCCTGCTCTACCTGGCCCTGCGCGAGGCCGCCCACCAGCGGCTGTTCGCGCACGTGCCGTGGCTCTCCGAGCACCTGGTCAGCGCGGTGCGCGAGTACGCAGCCGGGGTCGAGATCGACACCGCCGGCATCGAGTCGCGCATGCGTGACCTCGACATGAGCGACCCCGCCGCGATGCAGGAGGCCTTCGAGGGCGGTCTGCTCGACCCCGAGCCGTCTCCGCGCCAGCGCGCGGCGCTCGAACGCCTCGAGACCACGCTCGCCCTGGTGGAGGGCTGGGTCGACGAGGTCGTGGCCCTGGCCGCCACCCCGCGGATGCCCTCCGCACCCAAGCTCCAGGAGTCCGTGCGTCGCCGTCGGGCGGCCGGCGGGCCGGCGGAGCAGACCTTCGCCAACCTCGTCGGGCTGCAGCTGCGTCCCCGCCGCCTGCGCGACGCCTCCACCTTGTGGGGCGGGTTGCGCACCCGCCAGGGCATCGAGGGTCGCGACGGCGTGTGGATGCATCCCGACCTGCTGCCCACGGCGGCCGACCTGGACGACCCGCTGGGCTTCCGCGAGGGCTCTGACGCCACCGGCGGGATGAGCGACGACGAGTTCGAGGCTGCCCTGCGCGGCCTGCTCGAGGGCGGTTCCAACGACGGCAGCACCGATTCCGAGGGCGACTCCGACGGCGGCTCCGACAGCGACTCCGACGGCGGCTCCCCCGAGAGCGACGCCTGAGGGTGGCGACCCAGGTCGCCCCCGACAACGACCCTGCGCTGCACCGGGACGCCTTGGCCT
>JAZQNT010000525.1:0-7826 GCA_045627505.1 Nocardioides sp. | reverse complement strand
CCTCCGACTTATCCTAAGGGGGCTTTCGAGCTATCAGCCTACGCCCAGGAGAATGGAAAGAGTGCAGCTTCCCAGGTATCTGGTGATCAATGATGCCTACAATGCAGGGCCTGTTTCGGTGAAGGCAGCGGTGGATACACTGCTTTCCATTCCCGGAAATACCAGACGGGTGGCCATTCTGGGAGACATGTATGAACTTGGTGAACTGACGGAAAAAGCCCACGCGGAAGTGGCACCCTTGGCGATGGCCGCGGGAACTTCCTTGGCCTTGCCGTAACCGACGCCCACGAGGCCTTCACCGTCACCGACGATCACGAGGGCGGTGAAGCTGAAGCGACGTCCACCCTTCACGACCTTGGCGACACGGTTGATGGCGACGACGCGCTCGATGTACTGGGTCTTGTCGGCGTTCTGGTCGCGACGACCGTCACGGTTGCGACCGCCGGACTGGCGCTCGCCTCCGCGCTGTCCGCGCTGAGCTCCGCTCATGAGATTTCCTTTTCTCTCTCTGGTCCGGCGTCAGAACGCCAGGCCACCCTCACGGGCGGCGTCGGCCAGGGCCGCGATGCGACCGGTGTACTTGTTGCCGGCGCGGTCGAAGACCACGGACTCGACACCGGCAGCCTTGGCGCGCTCAGCGACGAGCTTGCCAACCTGCTGGGCCTTGGCCGTCTTGTCGCCATCGGCGGCACGGAGGTCGGCCTCCATGGTGGAGGCGTACGCCAAGGTCTTGCCCACGGTGTCGTCCACGACCTGCACGGAGATGTGCTTGGTGGAACGGGTCACCACGAGGCGGGGACGCTCAGCGGAACCGGCGATCTTCTTGCGGCCACGCAGCTGACGACGCAGGCGCGAACGCGTGCGAGCGGCAGTGTGCTTGTTGTTGTCAAGCGAGATAGCCATGAATCACTTACCAGCCTTTCCGACCTTGCGGCGGATCTGCTCGCCGGCGTAGCGCACGCCCTTGCCCTTGTACGGCTCGGGCTTGCGCAGCTTGCGAATCTTCGCAGCCGTCTCACCGACGAGCTGCTTGTCGATGCCGACGACACCGAGCTTGGTCGGACCGTCGGTGGTGAAGGTGATGCCCTCGGGAGCGTCGAAGATGATCGGGTGCGAGTAGCCCAGCTGGAACTCCAGCTGCGTCGGGCCCTTCGGCAGGACGCGGTAACCCACGCCCACGATCTCGAGCTTCTTCTCGTAGCCCTCGGTCACACCGACAACCATGTTGTTCACCAGGGTGCGGGTGAGACCGTGCAGCGCACGCGAGGTGCGGTGGTCGTCCGGACGCTGGATCTCGAGCTGGCCGTCCTCACCCTTCACGATGGTGATGGGGGCGGGGATGGTGTGGTTCAGGGAGCCCTTGGGGCCCTTGACGGTCACCTCAGCGCCGACGATCTGGACGTCGACGGCGGACGGAACCGTGATCGGGAGCCTGCCAATACGCGACATTGCTTGTTTCCTCTCTCGGTCTCGTCGTTACCAGACGTAGGCGAGGACTTCCCCACCCACGCCCTTCTGGTTCGCCTGGCGGTCAGTCAGGAGGCCCTGGCTGGTGGAGATGATCGCCACACCGAGGCCACCGAGGACCTTGGGAAGGGCGGTGCTCTTCGCGTAGACACGGAGGCCCGGCTTGGAGATACGGCGGATACCGACGACAGCGCGCTCGCGGTTACGGCCGTACTTGAGGGTGAGGGTCAGCGTCTTGCCGACCTCGCCCTCAGCGGGCTCCTTGACCTCGTAGGAGGCGATGTAGCCCTCCTGCTTGAGGATGTCGGCGACGCCGGCCTTCAGCTTGCTGTAAGGCATCGACACCGTGTCGTGGAACGCCTGGTTGGCGTTGCGCAGACGAGTGAGCATGTCTGCGATCGGGTCAGTCATGGTCATGGCCGTTCAGGCCCTTTCTCTCTGTGGTTTCGCCCCTCTCCCCCACAAGGAGGGAGAGGTGCGACCTTCAGCGGTTGTTTGGTCAGCAGTTGGAGAGGGTCACCAGGAGGACTTGGTCACACCGGGCAGCTCGCCGCGGTGAGCCATCTCTCGCAGGCAGATGCGGCAGAGGCCGAACTTGCGGTAAACGGCCTTGGGCCGGCCGCAACGCTGGCAACGGGTGTAACCGCGCACAGCGAACTTCGGCTTACGAGCCGCCTTCACCTTCAGAGCAGTCTTCGCCATGTCAGTTCTCCTTGAACGGGAAGCCGAGCTGCTTGAGCAGCGCGCGGCCCTCGTCGTCGTTGGTGGCGGTGGTCACGACCGTGATGTCCATGCCGCGGACGCGGTCAATCTTGTCCTGGTCGATCTCGTGGAACATGACCTGCTCCGTGAGACCGAAGGTGTAGTTGCCACGACCGTCGAACTGCTTGGGGGAGAGGCCACGGAAGTCCCTGATGCGCGGCAGAGCCAGCGACAGGAGACGGTCCAGGAACTCCCACATGCGGTCGCCGCGCAGAGTGACGTGCGCGCCGATCGGCATGCCCTCGCGCAGCTTGAACTGCGCGATCGACTTGCGGGCCTTGGTCACCATCGGCTTCTGACCGGTGATGGCGGTCAGGTCGCGAATGGCGCCCTCGATGAGCTTCGAGTCACGAGCCGCCTCGCCGACACCCATGTTGACCACGATCTTGGTCAGGCCGGGAACCTGCATGACGTTCTTGATTTCGAACTCGGAACGCAGCGCGGGGACGATCTCCTCGCGGTAGCGGGTCTTGAGACGCGGGGTTTCAGTCATCTCAGATCTCCTTGCCGGTCTTGCGCGAGATACGGACGCTGCGCTCAGCCTGGTAGGTCGAGCCGTCCGGACGGCGCTTGGTGACCTCGTCGCGGCGGAAGCCGACGCGGGTGACAGCGTCACCCTCGACCAGCATCACGTTGGAGACGTGGATCGGAGCCTCGACGGTGATGATGCCACCGGTGTTGCCCGAACCGTCGTTGACGACCTTGGTGTGACGCTTCATGCGGTTCACACCCTCCACGATCACCCGCTGCTCCTCGCGGAGCACCTGGATGACCTTGCCGGTCGCGCCCTTGTCCTTGCCAGCGATCACCTTGACGGTGTCGCCCTTCTTGATGTTCACGCTGGGTGCCTTCTTAGCCATCACAGCACCTCCGGCGCGAGCGAGATGATCTTCATGAACTTCTTCTCGCGCAACTCACGGCCCACGGGGCCGAAGATGCGAGTTCCTCGGGGCTCACCGTCGTTCTTGAGAATCACGGCAGCGTTCTCGTCGAACTTGATGTAGGAACCGTCGGGACGACGGCGCTCCTTCTTGGTGCGCACGACGACGGCCTTGACGACGTCACCCTTCTTCACGTTGCCACCGGGGATCGCGTCCTTAACGGTGGCAACGATGGTGTCGCCGATACCCGCGTAGCGACGACCCGAGCCACCGAGAACACGGATGCAAAGGATTTCCTTCGCACCGGTGTTGTCGGCGACCTTGAGTCGCGACTCCTGCTGGATCATTGGTTTCTCCTGGTTGTCGAGCCGGTTCTCGCCCGCCTTCTCAGGCGGGCGAGCCTTGCCGAACTAGTGGTTGGAAATCGTGGTTCGCCGGGTGGGGCGACGGATCACTTGGCCTTCTCGAGGACCTCGACCAAGCGCCAGCGCTTGGTCGCGGACAGCGGTCGGGTCTCCATGATCAGGACGCGGTCGCCGATGCCGCACTCATTGGACTCGTCGTGAGCCTTGAGCTTGGACGTACGGCGCATGACCTTGCCGTAGAGGGCGTGCTTGACGCGGTCCTCGACGGTGACGACGATCGTCTTGTCCATCTTGTTGCTGACGACCAGGCCCTCGCGGACCTTGCGGGCGTTGCGCACGTCACTCATGCCGTGGCCTCTTCCTTCTTCTCGGCACCCGGGGCGGTACGAATACCGAGCTCGCGCTCACGCACCACGGTGTAGATCCGGGCAATGTCCTTCTTGACCGTACGGAGGCGGCTGTTGTTCTCCAGCTGGCCGGTGGCCGCCTGGAAACGGAGGTTGAAAAGCTCCTCCTTGGCCTCACGCAGCTTGGCCTCGAGGTCGGCACCGGACAGGTCGTCCAGGGCGACGGCGGAAAGCTTGTCGCTCATCAGAATTCACCAGCCTCGCGGGAGATGAACCGGCACTTCATGGGGAGCTTGTGCATCGCGCGGCGCATGGCCTCGCGAGCAATCTCCTCAGAAACACCGGAAAGTTCGAACATGACGCGGCCGGGCTTGACGTTAGCCACCCACCACTCGGGCGAACCCTTACCGGAACCCATGCGGGTCTCGGCGGGCTTCTTGGTCAGCGGACGGTCCGGGTAGATGTTGATCCAGACCTTTCCGCCTCGCTTGATGTGACGAGTCATGGCAATACGGGCCGACTCGATCTGACGGTTGGTCACGTAGTGACCCTCAACCGCCTGGATGCCGAAGTCACCGAAGGCGAGCTTCGTGCCACCCTTGGCAACACCAGTCCGCTTGGGGTGGTGCTGCTTACGGTGCTTGACACGACGGGGCATCAACATGGAACTCAGCCCTCCTGGGTGCTGGCGGCCTCGGCCGGGGCAGCGGCCGGAGCCTCAGCCTGGGCCGGAGCCTCGTTGCGGGGAGCACGGTCGCCGCGCGAACCACGGTTCGGGCGGTCGCCGCCACGGGCCGGACGGCCACCGCGGCCGGGAGCACCGGCACGCGCAGCCTGCTGGGCCTGACGCTCGGCACGGGTGCCGGCGACCTCGCCCTTGTAGATCCAGACCTTGACGCCGATGCGACCGAAGGTGGTCTTGGCCTCGTAGAAGCCGTAGTCGATGTCCGCACGCAGGGTGTGCAGCGGAACGCGACCCTCGCGGTAGAACTCCGTACGCGACATCTCGGCGCCGTTGAGACGACCCGAGCACTGGATCCGGATGCCCTTGGCACCGGAACGCATCGCGGTCTGCATGGCCTTGCGCATGGCACGGCGGAACTGCACACGACCGGAGAGCTGCTCGGCAACGCCCTGGGCGACCAGCTGAGCGTCGATCTCGGGGTTCTTGACCTCGAGGATGTTCAGCTGGACCTGCTTGCCCGTGAGCTTCTCGAGCTCGCCGCGGATGCGGTCTGCCTCGGCGCCACGGCGACCGATCACGATGCCGGGACGCGCGGTGTGGATGTCCACACGCACGCGGTCACGGGTGCGCTCGATCTCGACCTTGGAGATGCCGGCCCGCTCCATGCCCTTGGAGAGCAGCTTGCGGATCGCGACGTCTTCGCCAACGTAGGACTTGTACAGCTTGTCCGCGTACCAGCGCGACACGTGGTCGGTGCTGATGCCCAGACGGAAGCCGTTCGGGTTGATCTTCTGGCCCATCAGGCACCCTTTCCGTTCGTGGCGACATCAGCCGGCTGGACGACCAGGGTGATGTGGCTGGTGCGCTTGTTGATACGGGTCGCACGACCCTGCGCACGCGGACGCCAGCGCTTCATGGTCGGGCCCTCGTCGACCGTGGCCTTGCTGATGACCAGGTCGGCCTTCTTGAGGCCCTCGGTGGTCTCGGCGTTGGCGACGGCGCTCTCGAGCACCTTGTAGATGGTCTCCGAGGCGGCCTGCGGCGCAAACTGCAGCAGGGCCAGGGCCTCGTCGACGGGAAGACCGCGGACCATGTCGACGACACGGCGGGCCTTCATCGGGGTGATTCGCACGAATCGCGCGCTCGCGAAGGCGCCCGGCTGGTCGCCGAGCAGCGACTCGCGACGGGCGCTGGTGCGCACACGCTCAGTAACGCTCATTGCTCGTTATCTCCAGTTCCTGGATCTCGCCGCGTCAGCGACGACGACCCTTCCGGTCTTCCTTCACGTGCCCGCGGTAGGTGCGGGTCGGGGCGAACTCGCCCAGCTTGTGGCCGACCATCGAGTCGGTCACGAACACCGGGACGTGCTTGCGACCGTCGTGCACGGCGATCGTGTGACCGATCATCGAGGGGACGATCATCGAGCGGCGCGACCAGGTCTTGATGACGTTCTGGGTGCCCTTCTCGTTCTCGGCGTCCACCTTCTTGATGAGGTGGCCGTCGATGAAGGGGCCCTTCTTCAGGCTACGAGGCATCTCAGTTACTTCCTACCCTTGCCGGACTTGCGGCGACGGATGATCTGGGAGTCGCTGGCCTTGCGCTTGCGAGTGCGACCCTCGGGCTTGCCCCACGGGGAGACAGGGTGACGTCCACCGGACGTCTTGCCCTCACCACCACCGTGCGGGTGGTCGACCGGGTTCATGACGACACCACGAACGGTCGGGCGCTTGCCCTTCCAACGCATACGGCCGGCCTTGCCCCAGTTGATGTTCGACTGCTCGGCGTTGCCGACCTCACCGATGGTGGCGCGGCAGCGAACGTCGACGAACCGCATCTCGCCGGACGGCATGCGAAGGGTGGCCTTCGAGCCCTCACGAGCGATGAGCTGGGCGGAGATGCCGGCGGACCGGGCGATCTTCGCGCCGCCGCCGGGGCGGAGCTCGATGCAGTGGATGGTGGTACCGACCGGGATGTTGCGCAGCGGAAGGTTGTTGCCGGTCTTGATGTCGGCGTTGACGCCGGACTCCACGACCGTGCCCTGGGTCAGACCCTTGGGAGCAACGATGTAGCGCTTCTCACCGTCCGCGTAGTGCAGCAGGGCGATACGCGACGTGCGGTTGGGGTCGTACTCGATGTGAGCGACCTTGGCCGGCACGCCGTCCTTGTCGTAACGACGGAAGTCGATGATGCGGTACGCACGCTTGTGCCCACCACCCTGGTGACGAGTGGTGATGCGACCCTGGTTGTTGCGGCCACCCTTCTTGGGCAGCGGACGGGTCAGCGACTTCTCGGGCGTGGTCCGGGTGATCTCGACGAAGTCGGCCACCGAGGAGCCACGACGGCCCGGGGTGGTCGGCTTGTACTTACGGATAGCCATAGTCTGTTCCTAATTCTTCGCCTTCGTCGACCCGGTCAGGAGACCGGACCTCCGAAGATGTCGATCCGGTGACCCTCAGCGAGGCTGACAATGGCGCGCTTGGTGTTCTTGCGCTTGCCCAGACCGTTCTTGGTGCGACGGGTCTTGCCCTGGCGGTTAAGCGTGTTCACCGAGGTGACCTTGACGCCGAAGATCTTCTCAACGGCAATCTTGATCTCGGTCTTGTTGGCGTCCGGGTGCACGGTGAACGTGTACTTGTTCGCGTCGAGGAGCGAGTAGCTCTTCTCGGACACGACCGGGGCCAGCAGGACGTCGCGGTGGTCCTTGTACAGGGTGCTCACTTGGTGTCCTCCTCGGCGGTCTTGTTCTTGCCGGCGACGAAGGCGTCGAACGAACCCTGGGTGAAGACCACGTCGTCCGAAGCGAGGACGTCGTAGGTGTTCAGCTGGTCGACAGCCACGATGTGGACCTGCGGCGCGTTGCGCAGCGAGAGCCAGGTGACGGTGTCAGTGCGCTCGAGCACCACGAGGTAGCGGCTGCGCTCGGTGAGAGCGGTCAGTGCGGTGATCGCGGCCTTGGTCGAGGGCTTGTCGCCCTTGACGAGCTCGTTGATGACGTGGACGCGGCCGTTGCGGGCGCGGTCCGACAGGGCGCCACGGAGGGCGGCGGCCTTCATCTTCTTGGGGGTGCGCTGCGAGTAGTCACGCGGCTGCGGGCCGTGGACGACGCCACCGCCGGCGAACTGCGGCGCGCGGGTCGAGCCCTGGCGGGCGCGACCGGTGCCCTTCTGCTTGTAGGGCTTGCGTCCACCACCGCGGACCTCGCCGCGGGACTTGGTCTTGTGCGTTCCCTGGCGGGCAGCAGCCTGCTGGGCGACGACGACCTGGTGGATCAGCGGGACGTTGACCTCGACGTCGAAGATCTCGGCGGGAAGTGCAACCT
>JAZQNT010000524.1:0-2166 GCA_045627505.1 Nocardioides sp. | reverse complement strand
CTTCCCCCCACCAATGCGGATCGTAGCCATGTCGTTCTGTGAGCCAAGGAGTTGTCCCTCTCTATTGTCTTCCTAAGACCGCTTGGCCTCCGACTTGTGAACAGCAGGTTCGGGGCCGTCTCGGCTCACGCGCCTGAGCTTCTCGACCACGTGCTGGCCGACTGGCCCCGCTGACCATGGCGTCCGTCCTGGGGGTGCTGCTCCTCCTGCTCGTGTTCCCGCTGGTGGTCAGCGGCGCGATGCGCTTCGCGTTCATCCCCTTCGCCCTCTCCTTCGAGGCGCAGCGACGACACGATGACGACGGCCCTGCCGGATGCGGGCCCCTCTTCCCCGAGCCACCCTTCCTGAGCGTGGTCGTGCCCGCCTACCAGGAGGGCCCGGTGATCGACAACTGCCTCGCCTCGATCCTGCGCAGCGACCACCCCCACTTCGAGGTGGTCTGTGTCGACGACGGTTCGGCGGACGACACCTTCGAGCGGATGCGACGGGTCGCCGATGCGGACCCACGGGTGCGCGCGTACCGCCAGGAGAACGCGGGCAAGGGAGCCGCCCTCAACACCGGCATCGCCCAGGCGCGCGGCGAGGTGCTGGTTCTGGTCGACGCCGACGGCCTCTTCCGCCACGACACGTTGACTCGTCTGCTGCAGGGGTTCCGCGACTCCAGCATCGGCGCGGTGTGCGGCAACGACCGGCCCGTCAACCTGGACCGGACCCTGACCCGGCTGCTCGCCCTGATCAGCCACGTGGGGACGGGCCTCATGCGCCGGGCCCTGGACGCCCTCGGCTGCCTGCCCGTCGTCTCCGGCAACCTCGGCGCCTTCCGTCGTGAGGTGCTGGAGCAGACCGGCCCACTGCGTACCGACACTCTCGGTGAGGACCTCGAGCTCACCTGGCGCGTGCACCGCGCCGGCTTCCAGGTGGCCTTCGCCCCCACTGCCCTGGTCTACGCCGAGTCACCCTCGACCGTGTCCGGCCTGTGGCGTCAGCGCGTGCGGTGGGCCCGCGGACTGTTGCAGGCCACCGGACTCCACTGGGACATGGTGGGGCGTCCGCGCTACGGCACCTTCGGGTTGTACCTCGCCTTCAACACCGTCACCCAGGTGGTCGCTCCCTTCCTCCAGGCGGCTGCCTTCCTCACGCTCGCGGCACTGGTGGCCGTACGTGGCCCCGGTGTCCTCCCTGGCACGTGGCTGGGATGGCTGCTGGGGCTGGGCCTCATCACGTCCGTCCTGCTCCTCCTGCTGGCAGTGGCGTTGGACCGCACGCCGGGGGATCTGCGCTACCTGTGGACCGTTGTCCTCTGGCCGATCTACTCGACGGCCATGACGTTCGTGGTGATCGAAGCGGTGAGGCTCGAACTCGGGAATGCGGAGAACCGATGGAACAAGCTGGAACGCAGTGGAACAGTCTCGGTCAAGGGCCTCCTCGAGGACGACGACCGTGGCTCCTGATCATCCCCCTCTTCCTCGTCGCCAGCGTGGCGACGGCGTTCCTGAGCGTCCAGCCATGGAAGGACGTGCCTCCCACCATGCGTCCTGACGACCAGCCTGCGGTGCTCCACACCGTCAGCGTGGACTTCGGCACGGTCGTCGACCCGGAGACCGACTGGGCCGAGGTCGACGAGCGCCTCGACGCGGCGGGCGCCAACGGCGTCGACCTCTCCACCGGGCGGGTGGAGTTCACCGCCTTCGACTGGCCTGCCCACCCCGAGGACGCCGCCGAGCCCGGCAGGGACCACATCGCCCGGGCGGCGCGGGTCCTCCAGAAGACATCGGACGGGTCGGTGCGTCACTTCGGGCTGATCGCGGACGCCTACGTTCCCGAATGGATCAAGGAGGACCCCTCGATCGCCGGGGTCCTCGCCGACGGGACCCGGTCCCGCTACCAGGCCTCCGCCAGCCAGCTGACCGACGGCGCCGTGGGGCGGCGGCTGGTCGAGTTCGTCGCGACGCTCGGCGAGCGCTACCAGCCCGCCAGCATCTCGGTCACGGAGCTGTTCCTCAACGCCTCGTTCGGCGAGGACGACCTGGAGCTGTTCCGACGCATGACCGGAGAGTCCGGCTGGCCCCTCACGGCCGACGGACGACCCGACGGGGACGCCGAGGTGGTGACCTCGTGGCGTTCACGGGTGGTGGCCGACCTGCTCGACCGCATGCGGCGTGCCCT